>JBBRHH010000022.1:0-23109 GCA_038222915.1 Tepidisphaerales bacterium | reverse complement strand
CCATGCTGAAGAGTCTGAAGCCCAATGGCCGGCTCGTCGAAGTCGAGTTTCGCGCCGAGGACACGAAGGTGCCCATCAAGCCGCTTCACAAAATGAGCAAGGAACAGATCACCAAGGAACTTGCCGCCAATGGCTTCAAACTGGCCGATCAGTTCGACGACCTTCCATGGCAGCACATGATGTCTTTCGAAAAGGCGGATCTTCCCACGACCAGGCCCGCGAAGTAGTCAGCGGCGAGTGGATCGCTGTCTCTCGCGTTGAGTGAACTTGAGGAGATCGAGCAGATTGGTCGCTCGCATACCGGGGGCGACCTGGTTCCACCGCAACGCACCGGCCATCGCCACCGCTCCAAATATGAATGCTGTAATGTGCTGCATATATGCCGCGCTGCCGGCGGAACCCGATGCCAGTTGCCAGATCTCAAACGCAATGCAGATGGCGGCGATCCAGTAAGCTGCAATCGAATAATTCCGGCCGCGATCTCGCCAAGCCACGAAATTGCTTTTCGGATAGGCGACGAGAAGTCCGCCAACCAATGCCATCAATGCCGCGGATGGTCCAAGATACGGTCCGGGTGGACCGAGCATGGCGTACACACCCGCCCCAATGACGCTGGCGAGAAGGTAAAACACGATGTAGCGAGAATTGCCAAGCCTGCCGTTTACGGCGTTGCCAAAAATCCACAGGAAGAGGATATTCCCTGCCAGACGCACTGTCCCCGGATATGAAAAACCGGCAGCAATCAGTTGGATCGGATTGAAGTTGTCCGGCTGCAACACAAGACTGCTGATCTTCGGTGTTGCGGATCCGGTTGGCTCGTAAATGGTATCCCCGGTGTTGTGGTCGATGTGTGTCCGCATCGGCAGTTGCCGCGGGGTGCGCGCATTCGCGATTGCGTAAACGAGCGACACGCTGAAAATGCACGCGATGCCTATCAAGACCCAGTTGGCGATCGGCCGTCGTTGCTGCGGTATATCAATCTGGCAGGCGATGAACATATTCGTATAAAGCCAATGGCTTTGACGGCACTATACAAACGAAAGCGGAGAACATGTAATGGCTGACACGAAACTCACCCACATCGACGCCGCCGGCCGGGCAAAAATGGTCGACGTTGGCGCGAAAGCCGTCACTCACCGCGAAGCAGTGGCTGAAGGTTACATCTCACTACAGCCCGCCACGATTCAGGCGATCGCTGACGAAACCGTGCCCAAAGGCGAAGTGTTGGCCGTCGCCCGAGTCGCCGGAATCATGGCCGCCAAACGCTGCGGCGAACTCATTCCACTCTGTCATGCGCTGGCAGTCGAAAGTGTGGAAGTCGAATTTGATCTACCCCAGTTGGAGCCCGACGGAAACGAAGCGGTGCAATTGCGGATCAAGGCCGTCGCACGAATCTCAGCCAAGACCGGCGTCGAGATGGAAGCCCTCACCGCGGTGTCAGTCGCCGCACTCACCATTTACGACATGTGCAAGGCTATTGATAAATCGATGGTCATCGGTGGCATTCGATTGTTGAACAAGAGCAAGAAAGAGATTGTCAGCTAAAGCGTGCGCGTCAGACCACCATCAATATCGATGATCGCGCCTTGGAGATAAGCGGCACGATCACAGGCCAGGAAAGCAACCGCATCGGCAATTTCATTCGGCTCGCCAAATCGCGCAATCTTCATCTGCCGCGCCAGTTCATGTCGCGCCTCTTCCATCGTCAGACCCTTTTCCGCCGCCAGATGCTCGATCCGCTTCGTCAGGCGGTCGGTCATGATCGAACCAGGATTGATCGCATTCACGCGAACCCCATCAACAATCCCTCGATCCGCCAGCGTCTTGGTCAGATTGAGCATGGCGGCATTGACCGATCCGCCGATGGTGAATTCCGCGGTCCCGGTGCGCCCGCCAATTCCGGCAATGTTCACGATGGAGCCACGTGTCGCAACTAAGTGTGGCCACGCCGCTCGCGACAGCCGCACCGCCGCAAAAAATTTCAGCGCAAATCCGTCGGCCCAGTCTTCCTCAGTCAATGCGAGAAAGTCGCCGCGTTTGGTCGCGCCGGCGTTGTTGACGACGAGATCGATTCGTCCAAAGTGCGCAAATGCCGCAGCCGAAAATTCCGCTGGTGCTGCCGGCCCACTCAAATCGACAGCATGAACCAGCGCCTCGCCGCCGTGCGATCGAATCCCTGTCGCAAGCGCATTGAGTCGATCGACATTCCGGGCGGCCACCGCGACGGCCATTCCTTCTTCCGCGAGGCGCTGAGCAATCGCGTGACCAAGGCCTTGGCTCGCGCCCGTGACAAGGGCGACTTTTCCGGTGAGATTCAGATCCATCAAGCGTTCCTGAAAAACTAATTCCGCGCACGACGCCGCGGCCGCACCGATTCCGTGGCCACCTGGCCTGTCTCGTCGATGCGCACCACTTCAAATCGAACCCGGCCATCTTCAACTGCGCGAGCCACCGCACGCTGACACGGCGTAAGCGAAGACCGGCCGTGCTTGATATCAATAATCACCAACTCCAGGTCAGCCCCATCCGCGTTGTCGTCCTTGACCGACGTATAGCCATTAAACACGACGTAGTCGACGGGATCGCCCAGGAAGCGTGCGTCAGAGGGCAAGTACGGAAATCCAGGCAGCATCGGCGCCATCTGCTCCGCCATTTTTCCCTTCAGCGTGCTGCGACTCTGCTCGACGCTCTTCCGACGAGCCGAATCGATCAATCCGCGCTGTTGAAGAAGCATGATCAGCCGAACCACCACGCCACCAACAATCGCTCCAGCGATAGCAGCGAGGATAAGCAGCGGCATCTCTGGATTCATGGGAGGATTGTCATGATAGGTTGGGATTCGCACCACTGCCAAGTTTCGCAACAGACACTTGCGCAAATGCGGAGAGTTCAGATGGCGCGTTGCTCACGTCTGGGGGTTCACATTACATTGAGTCAATTAGATATCAGGCCATCTTTTTTGGAGAATGAATGCCGGAGTTTGAGGTAGAGCGAGCGTGGACAACTGAAGCATTGCCGGTTGCACCATCAATGGGCCCCACCCTCGAACTCGCCCGCGTGCCGCGTCAGTCGAATCTCGTTGACGGCCGGGTTGTCTTCATTTGCGCCCTTGCCATGTGCGTTGCGGTGGCTGCGGGCGTGATTGCGCAGGTTCTTCAGCGGCTGATCTACCTTGTGACCAACATCGCATTTCATCACACCCTGTCGATGAGAATCGACGGCGCCTTCGGCAAGCCAATGCAGGTCGGCGTCTGGACGATCGTGATTCCAGTCATCGGAGGCATCATCGTCGGCTTCATGGCGAGATATGGCTCAAAGGCCATTCGCGGCCACGGCATTCCCGAAGCCATGGAACAGGTCCTGCTCAACCAGTCGCGCATCCCCCCGCGCATGACATTTCTTAAACCGCTGTCCGCCGCCGTCGCGATTGGAACAGGTGGACCCTTTGGTGCCGAAGGACCTATTATCGCGACGGGGGGCGCACTCGGCTCCCTGATCGGTCAGATCCTCAAGACCACGGCCTCGGAACGCAAAACGCTCCTCGCCGCCGGTGCCGCCGCCGGAATGGCGGCGACATTCGGCTCACCGGTTTCCGCCGTGTTGCTGGCAGTGGAACTGCTCCTGTTCGAATTCCGCCCGCGATCGATGATTCCCGTGGCGCTCGCCGCCGCCGTGGCCGCCGGCATGCGGCTTTTCCTTGAACGCGTGCTGAACGGTGAACTGCCCGGCGCAGTCTTCCACCTTGCCAACCTCGAGCCCGTCGGCGGCGCGGCGCTTGCAATGTACATCCTGTTTGGCGCGATTGTCGGCGTCGCCAGCGTCTACGTCACCAAAATCGTCTATTGGATCGAAGATGCATTCGAACACCTGCCCATCCATTGGATGTGGTGGCCGGCAATCGGTGGCGTCGCCGTTGGAGTTGTCGGTTACTTCGCTCCCAGAACGATGGGTGTCGGCTACTCGAATATCAGCGACATCCTTTCAGGAGCGCTGCCATGGCAAGCGCTGGCGGTGCTGGCGGGCCTGAAATTGGTCTCGTGGTCCATTTCACTCGGAAGTGGAACATCCGGTGGCACGCTGGCGCCCCTCTTCACTATCGGTGGCGGCCTCGGTGCGCTTCTCGGCGTCGCCGCCCAGTTCCTGTTTCCAAGCGCCCACATCAGCGTCGGCATCGCCGGGCTGGTCGGTATGGCTGCAATGTTCGCCGGAGCATCACGGGCACTCCTCGCCTCCGCCGTCTTTGCCTTCGAAACTACCTTGCAGCCACTTGGGCTCCTTCCACTGCTTGGCGGTTGCACTGCTTCGTTTCTAATCTCCTGTCTGCTGATGCGCAATACGATCATGACGGAAAAGATCGCCCGCCGGGGTGTGCGTGTGCCGGCCGAGTATCACGCCGATTTTCTCGACCAAGTCCTTGTCCGCGACTTCGCCGCGCTTGAGATCGTATCCCTGAAGGGCGCAGATACTGTCGAGAGTGTTCGAACCTGGATTGCCACGCGCGGAAAAGGCACGACTCATCAGGGATTTCCCGTATTGGACGAAGCGGGACATCTCGAAGGCGTTCTGACGCGCCGTGATCTGCTGGATGCTTCCCAATCCCCCGAAAAACTGGTTAGACAACTCCTCCGTCGCCCGCCCGTGGTCGTTTACGACGACTCAACGCTTCGTGACGCGGCCGATCACATGGTCAATCACAATGTTGGCAGATTACCGGTCATCGCCCGGCGTGAACCCAGCCGGGTCGTTGGCATGATCAGTCGCAGCGACCTGCTCGGCGCTCACCGCCGTCGCCTGCGCGAGTCCCACTCGGCCCATCAGAGCCTGCATCTTTGGAAACGCGCCTCGACCGTCACTGCATCACCACAATCGGCGGATATGTGATGAACACTTCCTTGGTCATTCGCAAAAACCGCGAATGCGACTTGTCGAAGAACGCCATCTTCTTCGTCGTCGCGTCATGCTCGCTGTCAAACACTCGAATCTGGATCACGTCCAGATCAAAGTCCAGTTGGACGTCCACCCAGTCCGCACCCTTCCAGACGCGATAGGCGACGATGGGATAAAATCCGCTCGTGCGATGAATGAGGGCTGGCGTCAGGTAGGTATCGTTCCGAAGCAACAGCTTCGAAATCCGCGGACCATATCCAAGGTCAATCTCCTGCGCCGGCTTCATCAGCTCAGCCTCAGAGTCGACCGCATCGCGCGAGCCCGGCGGCGGAAGGACAACCGCGGAGTGATAGGCCTCAACCTTGGTGGGGCTTTTCAGGATGTCAACGCCTTTGGAACCCAGCAGCCAGTCGCCGCGCGTCGCGCAGCCCGTGGAGAGCATTGTGAGGGCAAATAAGACTCCAATTCGCACCGCCGCCATGTCACCTCCACGCAGTTTTGTTCCTGTTTCAGGGCCAACAATCATGCTGGGCATTGTAACCTATCTTCGTCCAGTGTGTGCTTAGGGGTAAGCACACTCACTTCAAGGAGCACCTCATGTCCGCCCCGCGCCTGCCTTTGCTCATCATTGTCGGCTGCCTGTCGATCACGTCCAATAATTCTTTCGCCGCGCCCGCCACCCGATCGGCTGATGAACGCATATTCGATGCGCTCGCATCCAAAAACGATTCACTTGGATCGCAGACGCTCGACCGCGTAAAAAAGGCGTTGCACGACGGCGCGAATGCCAATGCAAAAGGACCGGCCGGCGTCACCCCGCTGCTCTGGGCCGTTGAACGGCAATCCGTCGAGCTGGTCAATGTGCTGCTCGAAGCCAAGGCCGATCCAAATGGCGCTGCCGACGATGGACTGACCCCGCTGATTCGCGCCGCCGCGAAGCAGGACGACGTGATCAAGGCGCTCCTCGCCGCCAAAGCCGATCCAAACCAAAAGAACAAGGCCGGCGCATCCGCGCTTCACTACGCGGCCAATGCCGGCAACCAAACCATCGTCACCATGCTCCTCGCCGCCAAGGCGGATGTTAATGCAAAGACGACCGACGGCATGACCCCACTCTTCGCGGCCTCTCAAAATGGGCACGAAAGAGTCGTCAAGCAACTCATGGATGCCGGCGCAGACGTAAATGCCAAAGCGCCCGACGGCATGACTCTCCTGCACAGCGCCTGCGCATCGACAGCGCCCGGGTCAGACAAAACCGTGGCGATTCTACTCGCCGCCAAGGCCGACATAAATGCCCAGACCGAACTCGGCTCGACACCACTGGCGCTCGCGGTCCAAGGCGGGCAACTGGACGTAGTGAAGCTCCTCCTCGCCGCCAAGGCCGACCCCAATTTGAAGAACAAGCAGGGGGCCAGCCCTTTGCATTTCGCGGTTCAGGCAGGCATCGAGCCAATCGTGAAGGCGCTGATCGAAGGCAAGGCCGACGTGAACGCACCAACCGAGTCGGGTCTCAGCCCGCTGTATATCGCGGTGCAGGGGGGCAAGGAAGAGATCACGAAGATGCTGATGGAGGCCAAGGCCGATCCATCCGTCAAAAGTAAGAACGGCTCCACGTCGCTCCACGCGGCCGCCGTGTCCGGTAACGTCAATATCATGACAACGCTGTTAAGCGGCAAGGCCGACGTCAACGCGACGGATGCGGATGGAATCACCCCGTTGATGGCAGCAGCGCAGCGCGGCCGGGCGGAGGCGTGCAAAGCCCTCCTGGATGCCAAAGCCGACGCCGGCCTCAAAGACAAGGCCGGTGCGACCGCCATACACTACGCGGCATCCACTGGAGCAGCCGACGTCGTCACCGCGTTAATCGCCGCCAAGGCCGACGTCAACGTGACGACAACAGAGGGTCTGACGCCGCTGTTCATCGCCGTGCAGGCCGGCCAGGAGGCCAGCGTAAAGGCGCTCCTCGACGCCAAGGCCGACGTCAACGAAAAGACCAAGGAAGGAACGTCCGTACTCTCCAGCGCCTCCAGCAAGGGCCGCAACGGCATCGTTTCGCTCCTGATCGCGCACGGCGCCGACCTGAAAGTCGCCGATCGCGAAGGCATGACCCCACTTCATTGGGCCGCATACGGCGGCGATCTGGACACAGTGAAGCTGCTACTAAAGGCCGGCGCATCGGCCACCACCAAAGACAAGAACGACCACACCCCTGCCGGCTACGCCGAGATCCGCGGTTTCAAAGACATGGTGAAGCTGTTGTCGGGCGCAACGACAAAACCCGGATGAGGTGAGCAAGAGTTGCTAATGCGGCGCCCGAACGAAAAGTACCAACCACACAATCAGAAACAGCGGCGGCAAAAGCAGGGGGGCGAGGTGTCCGAGAATGATCGTCCCCTTCATGCCCTGTACCGGCGGGAGAAAGACTTCGGGCTCTTTGATGTGAGTGGCATAAAGAGTTCGAAGGTTGTGCATCGCAAGAATGCCCGCGAGGATCGGAGGGTAGATCACGATCACGACAAAGATCGCGACGAGTGGGATAAATTGTAGAACCAGCGCTGGCTGCGCCGGAAACATGAGCCGGTCGCCGATTTGTGCGCCGCTCACGATCGCGTAGGCCGAAAAGAGGAACGCCTGGGCTGTTACGAACCAACTGATGCGGTTGCTGATCAACACGTCCTCGTGCTCAACCTGATCGCGAATGATCTTGTAGAGCTCGCGCGGGCTGATCGGATCGTCACGCTTGGTGTCTGGCATCATGGTGGCCCGATCAAAACCCGGTTCTCTTGAACTGCTTCTCCAGATCGCGAAGGCTGAGCCGCAGCGTCGTCGGCCGGCCATGCGGGCAGTTGCTGGAGCGTTCGATGAGCTCGCGCCGGGCCAGCATTGCTTCAATCTCCCCGGCCGTCAGCGGATCTCCCGCCTTCACCGCGGCCTTGCAGGCCATCATGTCGAGCAGTTCGTGAAGAACTTCCTCCTGATGCAGGTCGAGCAACTCCTGCTCACCGCGCTCCAGAAGTTCGGTCACGAATTTCTCCGGATCGAGCTTGTCCAGGAAGGTTGGGAAGGAGTGAACAGCCACGGTGTCCGGCCCAAACGCACTGATTTCGATCCCAAGCTTTTGCAGGAGCGGGCCAATTTGATCGAGAACCGACAGTTGTCGTTGCGACGCCTTGATCAGCGCCGGAATCAGCAGTCGCTGCGATTCCAGCGGGCCGCGGCCGATGCGGGCGAGCAGATCCTCGTACATGATTCGCTCGTGAAGCGCGTGCTGGTCGATGATCACGAGACCATCGTTGCTTTCGGTAACGAGATAACTGTTGTGAAGTTGCAGGGCCGGAAGCCGGGCCGGTGCCGAGACAAGCGGCGTGTTCGATGCGGAAACTTCCGCAACGGCGTATGTCGGTTGAGGCGGCGGCCCCAGCGAAGACATCGAGAACGGACTCGTAAGCGCGCGCGACTCGGCCGCCGTGATCGTTTCGTCAGGACTACTCGGCCCGGGCGTCTCCTCCGTGACCCGCAGGAAGAACGCGAGCTTGGATCGCATCTCCTCGCGCTCGGTATCCATTGAGGCCGCGGGAACCGCCCGCGGCGTGAGATCGCTCCCGAGCAGTCTTTCACGAATGACCGACATGACCAGACCATGAATCCGGCCACTGTCTTTGAATCGCACTTCCGACTTCGTCGGATGAACATTCACATCGACATCCTGCGCCGGCATCGTAATCAGGAGAATGCCCGCCGGTTGTCGGCCTGGCTCGGTGAGCCCGCGATAGGATTCGCGAAGCGCATGCTGGATGAACTTGTCGCGGATGTGCCGGCCGTTCAGATAAAAATATTGATGCTTTGCGGTCGGACCGGCCGCTTCGGGCAAGGCGATCAGGCCCCGCAGCCTCACCTCGGCGTCGCGCGACTCAATCGGCAGTCGCTGCTCCCGAAAGCTGTCCGGCCACGCTGCAAGGAGTCGCTCTTCTTCGGCGCCCGCCGGTAAATCAAGCGCGGTGCGATTGCCGGAGATGAGTTTGAACGCGATCTGCGGGTGCGGCAGGGCGAGGCGCAGGATAATGTCGCTGATGTGACCTGACTCGGTAGCCGCGCCCTTCAGAAACTTCCGGCGGGCAGGTGTATTGAAGAACAAATTGCGGATCTCGACAGTCGTGCCCACGTTGCCGGCCGCAGCCTGAACATCGCTGACCAGGCCGCCGCGATTGCTGACTTCATAGGCCGCGTCGCTGTCAGCCGTGCGGGTGAGGATCTTTGCATGCGAGACCGAACCGATGCTCGCCAGGGCTTCCCCGCGAAAGCCCATCGTTCCAATACTGAACAGGTCCTCGTCACAGGTAATCTTGTTGGTCGCATGCTCGGCGAACGCAAGCAGCAGTTCATCGGCTGGGATGCCGCAGCCGTTGTCAGTGACGCGCATGACCTCCCGGCCGCCGTCTTCGGTCTCAATCAGAATCTCAGTCGCCCCGGCGTCGATAGCATTTTCCACCAGCTCTTTGACGACGGAGGCGGGGCGCTCAATAACTTCGCCGGCGGCGATGCGATTGACGAGCGAGGCCGGCAACTGCTGGATGGCACGTCTGTCCACGGCGGCGATTATAGGGAGAGCGGAGGTGGGCACCAAAATGTGTCAGCGATCGCGATGCGAATGATAGAAACGAAACAGCGACGCACTTACGCGCGTCGCCGTTTCATTGAATTGGATTGGAACAGATGGGTAAGTTTATGAAACGGCTTCGGCAACCGCGGCAACGGCGCGGGGCTTGGCCCGGGCGCGCGGAGTTTTGACTGGCCTCTCGGATGCGGGCGGCTGATCAGGATAAAGGGCGATCTTGGCGACAAGCTTCTGGATCGCGGAAACCAGGCCCTGACGATGCGTCGGATAACGGAAGATGCGGGTCATGCCGTCAGAGAGCCCCGCGGTGCTGGTACGCCAACTGGTCCGGCCCACCGGCTGCAGCTCGGCCTCGGCAAGGTCCTTGCCGTAGGCTTCGGCGTCGGGCTGCTTCACGCCCACGGCCGTAAGGTTCTTGGCGATGACCGAAAGGGTGTTTCGGAGCTGATCTTCCGCAAGGTTGCGGCTGGGGAAACCCAGAAGCAATGGGGCATTATTCTTCAACTTGGGATGCTGGAGGCGAAGGGACATGCCAGCGCCGCTCTCGAAGGCGAAGCGAAGACGCAACGGCACATCGGTCAGCGGGGCAGTGAGCTGCGATTCATCGGTCGGGCTGGGGTCGCCGAGTTCTTCGGCCAGGGCTTCGATATCGGAAAAGATTTGTTCGAACGCTGTACGTTCTTCTGGATCACAATCGCTGAGGAAATCAGTGCGGGAGCGGGCCATGAATCGCCTTTCGGGGTTGATAAGTCAATCCTTATGATACACGAGTGGTCGGGATATTCCTAACCCACCTCGAAACGGGGGCGAATATTTCACGTTCAATCAGCGTCTGTTGAGGTGGGCCGCTGGACCTCAACACCCTGCAACTGTTTTTGCCCATTGTCCGGTATTTGTCGCGTTCTAAATATAGTTTTATTAATGATTTATGAACATCTTGCCGGAGCGTCTACTTCTCCTTGATGTCGTAGCAATACATGTTGGTGTCGTAGCGGAGATAGAGCCGGCCGTTGGCGACTACAGGGTGCGCCCAACTGGGGCCTTTGCCTTCTACTTTGAAGGTACCGCTTATCTTCAGGCCATCGGGGGAGCAATTGGCGAGGGCGCACGCGCCGCCGTTTTCGCTGAAGAGGTAGAGCATGCCGTCGGCGTAGCAGAGGGAGCCTTTGCCGACGCCTTTTTCATTCCATTTTTTGGCGCTGGTCTTGAGATCGAGGCAGGCCCAACTGCCCTCGTTGTTCCCGTAGATGTATCCTTTGTCGATGATGTAGCCGCCGTGGTGGCAGATCAAATCCTTGGTGGTCCAGGCCTCTTCAGCGGTGCCGTCTTCGCCGAGTTTCATGCAGACGCCGCCTTTGCCGTAGCCGTTGGACCAGAAGACGTAGCCGTCGGCGAAGGCGGGAGTCGGACAGTTGGCGGTGTTGTGGGCGGAGTATTTGTTGCTCCAGGCGAGGACGCCGGTCTTGGCGTTGACGCCGATGAGTCCTTCGCCAGTGCCGGTGACGATCATTTCGGCCTTGCCGTAGGTGACGGGGATGCAGGAGCCGTATTCCGGGCCTGCGGCGAAGCCGGTGCTGGTCCAGACGGTTGCACCGGTGAGCTTGTCGAGGGCGACGATGCAGTTCTTGCCGCCTGGCTTGAAGATGACCAGGTCGTTGTAAACGAGGGGCGATTCGGCATAACCCCAGCCGCCTGGGCCGCCGCCGAATTCCTTGCTCTCGTGGGCCCACTTCTTTTCGCCGGACTTGGCATCGTAGCAGCCGATGATACCGGTGCCGCCCAGGACGTAGAGGTTTGCGCCGTCGATGGTGGGCGTGCCGCGTGCGCCGGGGTGGTCGCCGCGGAAGAGGGGGCCGTGATCGATCTTGCCGACGGGCTTGCCGGCGAGGTCGTACATGTAAACGTAGAACTTGCCGTCTTCATCTCCGGTGACGTAGATGCGGCCGTTGGCGACGGCAGGTGTGCCATAGCCGACGCCGAGCGTGTTGGTTTTCCAGAGGAGCTTGGGGCCGCCTTCGGGCCACGCTTTGAGCAGGCCGGTTTCTGTGGACTTGCCGTCGTGGTTGAGTCCGAGCCAGGTTGGCCAATCAGGATGGACGGGTTTGTCGGTCTTGGGGACTGCGGCGTGGGTGGACGACGGTGTGAGGGTGAAGATTGCGGCGAGCAGAATTGCGGACACGATTGTGGCGGTTCGGCTAGGCATGCGAAACTCCGTGAAATGTGATGGGCGGATTGTACTGTGTGTAGATGTTTGGGAGTAGGAGGGCCGGTGGTCGAAACGCGCGAGACTTCGGAGGTCTGAGAGGCCGAAATCGGAGTGCAGTGGCCTTTGTTTTTGGGTGATTTTTTTGTGTTTGCTTCGCGTTGATCGGCGCGGGCTGAGGATTGACAGGGGTTTAGGCCAAAACGGGCGGAAAATAAGCGACCCCAAAGAGGTTTCGAAGGGTGCCTCCAACCTCCCTCGAATCTCCCCAAACCGACGTTGAACCTCCCCGTTTTGACCCTCGAATCTCCCCGATGCGACGGAGGGAGAATTTGAACGCGAAGAATGCGAAGGTACGAAGACGGAGTCGTTTTGGAGCCTGGCCTGAGGAGGAGAATGACCCAGGCGCACTTGCGCATGATGGGGCCAACAATGCACCAAATCCCAATTACGAAGGTGGACAGAGGTTGAAGTGAGTCGTTTGAGTTGGGACAATTTGGGACATTCTGGGAAATTGGGGAGCGGCGGCGGCGGTGCAAAATGCGCGAAAAAAATGTGTTTGCCGCAGCTGAAACTCGAAGTTGAAACTGCAAGTTCTTGTTTGCACTTTGTTTGTGTTTTGGGACTGAATGAAAACGGGCGAAAAAAGCGACCCCAAAGCGACATAGAACCGACCCTAAACCGTCCCTCAAACGACCCTGAACCGACATAGAATCGACCGTTTTTGACCCCGTAACGACCCCAAAGCGACGGGGGAGAAAGTTAAACCAAGGAGCAGGCAGAGGGCACCCATTCGACCCATTCGACTGGCTCAGGGCAGACAAGTTAAGGGCTGGCGAAGAAGATGAACTCTCGTGCGCGGATTGGGCGTGCGGTTTTGGAGGCTGGTGAATGTGCGAATTTTCCCTGGGCATGCGGACCCCTTTCGGATGTTTTGCCGGCAGCTCTTTGCCGCTGGCGGGATTGTACATTGCAGGTTAGGTGTTTGTCAACATTAATCTTTTTTGGGACGTTAGATTTTTTGAGGGGTTGAGCTGCGGGTTTCGTGGCTGGCGCGTGTCCACGAACGGCGTGCGGATTTTTGAACAGGAGGTAACGGAGGAAACAGAGAAAGCAGCATTCGTTCGTGCTTCTCTCTTTTGTCTTTGTTGTCTTTCGTTCAAATTCGCCGTTTGGGCGTCGCCTGGCTGCGCGAGGCCGGGTGCTTCAGGGCTTCGCTGCGCCGCGGCCGCGCGTAGGCGACAATGCTGCGCATTTCCTTGTGATTCCTGACGCGGGGTGTGCACTGGGGTTTTCTTTGAACATGCCGACGCCATGTCTAGACTACGCGCGTGCCAACGGATGGAAAACTAACCCCCGAGGAAGAATCGTCGTTTGAATACATGCGGGCCTGTCGGACTGGTGATGTTTGGCTGATTGGCCTGGGGGCCGTCTACGTTCTGGTCAACGCGACGTGCATTTCGATCATTGATCCACTTCGGTGCGCACCGTTGCTTGTCGTGATCGCGCCTGCGTCGTCCATTGTGTTCGCACTGCTGATGCAGTTTCTCATTTCTCCCCGACCATTCAGTGTCCCGGTGCTGGCGATTTACGCCGTAGTGATGTTCATGGCATCCTGTGCAAATCTCTGGATCATCGTGAGCGTTGGGAACTCAGTTTAGCTCACTATTGTCAAATGGACTTCGTCCATTTTCGGCTTTAGATCTTTCGCGGCGGTCGGTCGAAGGAGGACTGTGGAGATGACGCGATCATTGGCGGTATCGATGATTGAGACGGTGTCGGAGAGGCTGTTGGCGACGTAGAGGCGCGACTGGTCTTTGTTGAAGAGGAGTGCGACGGGGTGCGCGCCTGTGGCGATCGTGGTTGTGAGGGTGGTTGCGCCGGGATCGGTTGTGTTGAGGACGTAGACGGCGTCGTCGCGCTCACTGGCGACGTAGGCCTTGGAACCATCGCGGCGGGCGGCGATGGCGAGGGGATAGTTGGATGTTCCGTAGTAGCTGTCGCGAAAGACGAAGCGGCCGACTTCTTTGCCGCTGTTGAGTTGATAAATTGCGACACTGCCGGAGTGTTCTTTTGGATTGGTCTTTTCGCTGGAAGCGTTGTTGGCGACGTAGAGATGGTCGTGATCGTCCAGGGAAACACCGGCCGGGAAATCATCTTTCTGGGTGGTGATGGCTGCTTTTTGTTCGAGTGTTCCATCGTCGGCGATATGGAGAACCGCGATGGAGTCGTGGCCGCCCTGGGCGGCGTAGATCGTTCCGTCGGGGGTGATGGCGAGGCCGAAATAGAGGCCGGCGGAGGTTGTGATGCGCCTTTTGACGCCGGTGTTGGGGTCGCCTTCGATGCGTGTAATACGATTGGGATAGTCGATGTGGGAGACGCCGCGGCCGTCGGAGAGGCGGACGGCCCAGAGGGATTGGGTCCAGCCGATATCGGTGACGATGGCGTAGCGGCCGTCGGGGGTGGCGATCATGTTGATGGGGAGGCTGCCGACCGTTTGCATGCCTTCGGGACTGAATCGGGAAAGGGAGCGGCCGGTGACGAGGCGCGAATCATCATCGGATGATGCGGGGTGGGTGGTTGCGGAGGGATGATTCTGATTGGTGCAACTGGGCAGAAGCCAGATCATGGCGAGAAACAGGCCGGTGCTTCGTTGTTGCCGCAGGAGATTGGCCAGGCATTGCATGGTGGTAGTATGGGGTGGAGCGGTGACTGGCTCAAGGCGGGGCATTGGAGCGGGAGAGAGAGGTGCTGACGGCGAGAGAGAGGGCGGGGTTGGCGACTGGAAAAGGCGCGCCATTTTTTGTGCGCAATTGAGTTTGATGTCGGTTTTCAAGGGTGGTGCTTTCCTAAGTGTATTGATTGCCATTAGTTCGGTTGAAGTGACCAGGGTGCGTGGCGTTGAAAAACCGACACATAACCGACACACAACCAGCACATGACCGACACACAATCGACACACAAACAGCACATGACCGGACCACAACCGGCACACAATCGACACATAAACGACACGGGGGGACGGAGGCGACGAAGCGACGAAGCGACGAAGCGACGAAGCGACGAAGCGACGAAGGGGCGGAAAATGGGGAATTCTGAGTACGGGAGGCGGAGTTGGGGGAGAATTGGAACGTTGAGGATGCGGTTTTCAGCGCGCAACTTTGAATGGGGGCGCGGTCGGGTTTGGTGGTTTGTGCGCGCGCAGGTTTGTTTTGGCCGGCGCGGGATGTGGATTGACAAGGGTTTAGGCAAAAATCGGATTTTAAAACCGACGAAAACCGAGCGCAAATGGGCGCAAATCGACACTTTTTGAGCGCTTTTTGATCAGAAGCGGACGGAAAAGGATGGGTGAACGCACTGAAATGGAGAGGGTTCTGGAGACTGGAGACTCGAGAGTTGATGCCGGAATGACGGGCGTGGAACATCTGTGGTGTACGGTGTGGCGGGTGTCGCGGAATCGCGGGATGGGCGGGGGGTTGGGGCAGGGTGATCCTCCTTACGGCTTTGATCTTCATCGCATGACGAATGCTAACATAATGCGTACTTGCACTGCAAGGGAAATGTTTGGGTTTGGCGGAGTGTTCTGGTCGGGTTTGGGGTGGTTCTCTATTCAGTGCGCCATGAGAGAATTGCCTTCAACTGTGCGGTTTGCGTTGATGGAGGAATGCTTTGCCGCCAAGACGCCGAGAGCGCCAAGAGTAGGTTTGTTTTCGTTTTGTTTCTGGATATCGATGAGACTGCGAAGCTTGTTTGCTCGACGTGAAGGGCAAGTTACTGCTTGCGGATTGTGGGGAGTGAAGGGGTACTGCGGGCCTTGGGTTTTCACGAGGTTTCGGATGGCGCGGCGGTGGGTATGAGCGAGGGACTCAGCGCCAGTATCTCAGTGCTGATTGCCACCTGTCGAACGCAGGACCGGCGAATCAGGTCTGCTGGTTAGGGGAATTGCGGGTAATGATGAATGTCCCCCTATGCATTCCGGGGGACTCTGCACCAGTATCTTGGTGCTGCTTGCCATCTATCGAACGCCGGACTGGGCAATCAGGTCTGGTGCGGGGAGGATTTGCGGTAATGATGGATGTCCCCCTTTGCGTTCGTGACGGTCTGCTAACCAAGCCTGCTGCAAGGAGGAGTAAACTGTTTACCGCCTGGCCCGTCCAACGTCCCCGTCAGAAGGTTTTCTTCACGTGGCATTCTCGCGGTTTTTCTATATCATGCTGTCGTTGTCGACACTCTAGCATCGGATAAATTAGAGGTCACCGTGTAGATTTTGCGCATTTAGTTGGGAGGAAGTAATGGGCTTCATGCAGCAACGACCAGGAAATGCGATGCCGCTGCGCAGAAGAAGATTGCGGGTGGTTGGATCGGCTGTTGCGGGGGGTGTGCTTTATGCCGCGCTCACCACTGTGTCCGCGGCGGTAGCTGATATTGTTTACGACCTCATACCTCCTCCGATCGATTCAAACGGTTTTGGGTTTTCCGGGTCAATCATAACGGATGGCTCGATTGGCGTACTCCATACAAATAATATACTTGGTTGGAATGTGACGACGTATAACCGTCCGCTCGCGACACAATTTATGTCCGGAGGGGGGCCGGATGGTAGTTCAGTGACTGGGAGTGTGATCGCCGACGGCGCAAGCATTTCAATCCAATCGCCATTCGCGCCCGCCCTTGGCGAAACCGCTCACAACAGATTACTTTTGTCTTCGGGCGGCGGAGGTGTGGATTTTAATTACTCCGCATATTACCCGGCCGGAGGCAACCTCCTCGCGTGGGAGATGGAGCTAGTCGCCGGTGCCGGCGGCCCTCTTTACCAATCAAATAATTTTTATTCACAGCCGCAAGGCCCATGGGTGATTGCGACCGCTCATTCAGCCATATCAACGCCTCCTCAGCCAGCCCCTGCGCTTGGACCTACAAATTCAACGCACCATTTCGTTGCTGGGATACAACCTTCTTTCTCTTGGACTCCGCTTTCTCTTGAACCTGTCTTGGCTTTAGCAGTGCCCGGTGAGCCCGTCATAGACTTTCATCCTGATTACAGCTTCTTTCCTACAGTCAACCCCACAATCGCTCCATTGGAACATTCGTTCACTGTTAACGACGATAGCTTTCTAGGTTCGATTGAGGGTGCTGTCCTCAGCAAGATAAGCCCCATGGATTTGACTCAATCGGCGAAAGCGACCCTTGGAGTCCAAGGCGGCTTAAGCGTGCAAGGAGGTGTCTATCTCGACGATGGGAAGAATGTCGCAACCGTATCCGCAAACGCATCAGTGGGGGCATCTGCGTTTGCTGAAGTTGAACTCGAAGGTGGGATCAGAGACGTTCCTTATCTGGGCTCGATAATTCCCAATAAGTTTCGCGTTGACTTACCGCTGGCTCCGAGCATTGATCTGGGCAGCAAACAATTTGCCAGCGTCCCCATCGGCTATGATTTTAGTTATTTGGGATTCAAAGACATCATTCACGATGAGACCGGCATATCAGTTCCGAATCTTGAAGGCACTGTTACAGTGGGGAATGTTGATGTCACTTTTGACGATGCTAAGCGGGAAGTCTTTGTTGGGATCTCTGCTTCTGCTGGTATATCTCTGAGCACGTCGGCCTCTTTCTCACTGCACGAATATCTGCATGAAGTAACCGAACCCTCAGCAGTCCCAGGCATCACTCAGGGATTGTCAACGGACAACACTTCGCACCTGTCTTTGTCCACTTCCCAACATGTCACCAGCACGACTGGCACGGTCACAGTTGGACAGGACGATTCGTTTTCTCTCAAGACAGGATCTCCGGTATGGATCAACTTCGATATCTCACCCATAACCTCATTCAATCAGATTATTTTCGATGCCCAGTTCAATTCGAACGACGTAGGAGATGGGGTGCTGGGCATATATTTGGATGGCTATTACGTCGGGCAAGTTGATGAAGCAGATGGGGGGGTTGGACTTGAAAGCTATGTATTCGATCTTGGAGGAGCGATGCAGGGCCCTGGCGACCACATCCTTGGCTTCAGACTGGATCCAACCGGAACCGATCAGTCGTCAGTTAACATCTCAAACGCGTTCGTGGCAAACGTGATCAGCACGTCACCAGTTCCTGAACCAGCGTCGTTGGGTATTCTCGGCATGGGCAGCCTATCGCTTTTCGGTCGTCATCGAGTCAGGCGACGAAAGAACGCATCGGCAATGGTGTAAAGCAATCGGATGAGGGGTTACGAGCTCATAACTGTTTTTTCCCGGACGCCGTTTAGGGGCGAGCGTATCGCGGATTACCATCATCTTTGGCGAAGGCGTCGAATGTCCGCTGATGCGTCACGACACTATCGTGTCACGTAGACGTGCCATTCGTAATAATGACCTGCTCCACCAACCTGCGAGCAATCGCTGGCCGCACAGTGGAGGAGGAGCAACTGCCGCTAATCACAGGCGGACGAAGAGCCCTCACGTATCCTCTCCCGGAGTACCGGGAGAGGATACGGAAATTCCAAACACGGTTGCCCTTACCTTGGATGGCGATCTGGGCGACGCGTTTCGATATCAGATTTGAGGATTTCAGATATTTCAGATTCGAGAATTTTAGTGAGTGCGGGCGCGCTTGACGTGCGATTTGTCGCTGTGGAGTTAGCGCCGTTCCTGCAGGCTAATGGTCGTCAGATTCCATACCCACGGAACAAGTTCCGTGGGCGTTCGCGGTCGGCGGTTCGAGTGAGGTCGTTGATTTAATTGGAGGTGGCGGAGGCGCGCCTTTTTCAAATCCGCTGGCGTTTTGACTTGCGTGGGAGCATTGTTAGTCCGGTGAGGGTGAGGAGCGAGAGGGACGCGGGTTCGGGGACGGCTGTGACTTGCAGGTCGTATCGAAAGGCGGTTGGGCCTCCGGTGCCGGTGGTGGTGCGGAATAGGTAGGTGCCGGGGCCGATGGGCTGGGAGGCGCTGGCCAGGTCGAGGAGGTTTTGTCCGACTGAGCTGGAATTCAGGGTGGTTGAACCCAAGAAAGGGTCTTGCATGGCGGCGGAGCCTAGGCCGGAATAGGTTTCGATCAGGATCGAGTTGAGTTGGTAGCCGGTGGGGATCGAGAAGGAATAGTCATCGCTGTCGAACTGCGGGTTGCCGCCGATGATTCGGTTGTCGGCCGCGGTGAGGGAGCCGAGATTGACGAAGCCGGAACCGGCGGGGGCGTCGCCGCTGACGCTTTCGTCATAGGGACGGTGGATGGGGCCGCGACGTTGCTGACCTGGAAACTTATCGGGCGAACATTCTCGCGGCCTAGGTCGCCAAGCTTATCAGTTCAGGGCTGTTGAGGATCTCGTACGCCATCTGTCGGAAAGGCGCAAACTGTGTGTTCTTGAGCGGTACATTCTTCTTCCCGCGCCCCGGGATGTCTCTAGTGAAGCTCCATCCGAGGCCTTCGATCATGTTCACATAATCATCTGGCAGTACGGAGTCCACGTGCGCGCCGCCGTCCTTGTGAACGGCATATTTCACCAAAGTTACCCGTCGAATCTTTCTGCCGTTCGTGAAAAACAGAAGCGTCTCTTCCCACCACTCATCAAAGAAAACGAATCGTTTATGAGCCGCTTTTTCGAGCAATGGATGGCTTTCAAAAGTCTCCGTCGCCAAGTCCAGCTTCAGATTGATCAATTCGCATTGACCGCGCGGTACGCCTCCAACCGTAGACAGAAGCTTGATGCCTGTAGCATTCAGGTGCTTCAAAAGGGATGGCGAACTCGGCTTGTCGTAAAAGAGGACGCGCAACGTCAGACCGATGCGAATGCCTTCGTCAACAGCACCGTTATCGTACAACTCTGACGATGCCTGGAGGTAACCGATCTGACGCTTCAACTGATCTTTGAAATTCGATTTTGTCATGTGAGCCCTGTTCAAAATCATACGGGTCCGCATGGATGCGAACAACGGTGGTCAAAAGACAGGCCAAGAATGTCCGACTCGATGCAGCGACGCCTCACATTGGTCGGCGAAGGTGCGGAAGTGGATGGCTTTGCCGTTGCGGAAGGTGTAGACGTCGGCGATGTGAACTTCGTTCGACTGGTTCAGTCTTACGTGCACGTGGTGAAGGAGGAAGACGATGATCTGGGCGCGCGGATTTTCTTTGTCGCTCCGCGAGGGGCAAGCCACTGCTGGCGGGTTGGCGGTGATTCGTTTGGTTGTTTGTGGAGCCTCGTCAGGCGTTCATGTCGAGGACTACTCTGAATCTCGCTTTGCCGCTCATCATTCTTTCGTAGGCTTCGGGGGCCTTTGCCAGAGGGTAGATTTCGTTCATGGATTTGATGTTGGTTTGGACGCTGAAGTTCAGGGTGTCCTGGGAGTCGATGCTGGTGCCGGAGTACCAGCCTTCTATGGAGCGGTTGGCGAGGAGGAGGGTGACTGGGGAGGCTTCGAAGTTGTCGGCTGCGCCGAGGACCATCAGGCGGCCGCGGGGGGATAGGCCGGCAAGGGTTGCGCCCATGGCTGCGCCGCTGGTTGCCGTTGCTACGACTACTTTTGCGCCGCCTAGTTTGGTGAGCTCGGCGGCGGGGTCCTGGGATTGGCTGTCTATGTAGATTGATGCGCCTAGTTGTTTTGCCAATGCGGCTTTGTCCTGGCCTCTTGCTATGGCTACGGTGCGGTAGCCCATCTTTGCAGAGTACTGGACGCCCAGGTGGCCCAGGCCGCCTATGCCGAGTACGGCTACGAGGTCGCCTGGTTTTGCGCCGCTGTTGCGGAGGGCGTTGAAGGTGGTTAGGCCTGCACACATGAGGGGGGCGGCGTCGGTTGCGGGGAGATCAGTGGGCAGGAGGGCGAGGGCGGTGGTGGGGGCGATCATGTAGTCGGCGTAGCCGCCGTCGAAATTGAGGCCGGTGACTTTGACGCCGGTCTGGCAGGCGAAGAAGTCGCCGCGGCGGCAGTTGTCGCAGTAGCCGCAATGCCAGGCGTGCCAGCCGATCCCTACGCGGAGGCCGGTGGTCCAGCGCGGGGGGATGGCGGGACCGACGGCGTCGATGACGCCGACGACTTCGTGGCCGGGGATGCGCGGGTACTGGATGCCGGGCATGAGGCCTTCTTTGGTGAGGGAATCGCTGTGGCAGATGCCGCAAGCCTCGACCTTGATGCGGACTTCGCCGTGGCCGGGCTCGGGGATGGGGCGTTCAACGAGTTCGAGTGGACCCCCTTTTCGGGCGACTTGAACGGCGCGCATGATTGGCATGATGGACTCCGAGAGTTTGGGTACTTGTTGAACGCTGCGCCTGCGGGCGAGCCGCAATTGGCCCATGATAGGCGTGGCGGCGAGACAGGCAGTGCAATTTACGGAAGAGCGCCTACAATTCTTCCGAATATGGCTGAAAAACTTGTCATCATCGGATCGGGGCCAGCGAGCTGGACTTGCGCGATTTATGCTGCTCGAGCGGATTTGAAACCGCTTGTGTACGAAGGCGCGATTTCGCATGAAAATCACTTGAACGGGATGCTGCCGCTGGGTCAGTTGAACCTGACGACCGAGGTGGAGAATTTCCCGGGGTTTCCGCGCGGGATCAAGGGGCCGGAACTGATGGTGGCGATGCGGGAGCAGGCGGAGCATTTTGATACGCGGGTGGTGACTTCGGACATTGTGGATGTGGATCTTTCGCAGCGGCCATTCCGGCTGACGGATTCGGAGGGGAAGAAGATTGAGGCGCATTCGGTGGTGATCGCGACGGGGGCGAGCGCGAATTATCTGGGGCTGGAATCAGAGGGGCGGTTTAAGAATCGCGGGGTTTCGGCTTGCGCGGTCTGTGATGGGGCGCTCCCGCGGTTTCGGAACAAGCCGCTGGTTGTGGTGGGTGGCGGGGATTCCGCGGCGGAAGAGGGCGGATATCTGACGAAATTTGCGAGCGAGGTTTATCTGGTGCACCGGCGGGATTCGCTGCGGGCGAGCCGGATCATGGCCGAGCGGTTGCTGAAGAATCCGAAGGTGAAGCCGCTGTGGAATTCGGCGGTGCAGGAAGTGATCGGGGATGAGGAGAAGGGCGTGACCGGGGTGCTGATCAAGAATGTCCATACGATGGAAGAGAAGCTGGTGGAGGCGTCGGGGATGTTTGCGGCGATCGGGCATACGCCGAACACGAAATTTTTGAAGGGTCAACTGGAGTGCGATCCGCGCGGGTATGTGATTTTGAAGGACCCGTACCGGACGACTACGAGCGTGGAAGGGGTGTTTGCGGCGGGGGACGTGGCGGATTCGGTTTACCGGCAGGCGATTACGGCGGCCGGGATGGGGTGCAAGGCGGCGCTGGATGCGGAGCGGTGGCTTGGGGACCAGGGGATTCATTGATCGAATGGGCGGCCGCTTGAGGAAACTGCATGACGACGCTGGAGGTCTCTTCTTTGGGCGCGGCGAGGGAGGGAGCGGGGCGATGGTGTGGTCGGGTTGGGTTGCTGATCATTCTGATTGTCGCGGGGATTCTTCGAATTCATCATCTTGGGTTTCGCAGCTTTTGGTTTGATGAGGCGCTGAGCGACTTCATCATTTCGAGGCCGTTCGGGGGGATCATTGCGCAGGTGAAGGACTGGGAGCAGACGCCGCCGCTGATTCATTTTATTTTGTGGGGATGGTCGCGGGTTTTTGGCCATAGCGAGGTGGCGCTGCGGTTTCCTTCGGTGATTTTCGGGGTGGCGAGCGTGGGGATGATTTATGTGCTAGGTACGGAGTTGTTTGGGCGGCGGGCGGGATTGATGGCGGCGCTATTTCTGGCACTGAATCCCTGTCATATTCATTATTCGCAGGAGGCGCGGGCTTATAGCCTGATGGTGCTGCTGGCGATTGTGGCGACTTGGTGTTTTGTGCGGATATTGCGCGGAGGCCCTCACCCAACCCGCCGTATTCCGTCGATGCGGGAAAACAGTATCGTGCTGGAGTACGGGACGGAGTCGGAAAAACCGAGCGGGGGATTTCAGGTTGCTTATGTGCTGACTTGCGCGGGGTTGATGTATGCGCATATTTATGGGGCACTCGCGGTGGCGGCGTTGGGGCTGGCGTACATTTTGATCCGATTGAGCGGATGCGCGACGGTGCGGCTGGATGTTCGACGGTGGTTGACGCTTGAGGCGGCGATACTGGTTTTTTATACGCCGTGGATCAAGGTGCTTTTTCTCTGGCACTGGACGGTGACGAACAAGGGGGTGTTCTGGATTCAGCGCGCGGACTGGGGATTGGTTCCGGAGGCTCTGGTGATGTATGCGGGGAGCGGGTGGATGCTTGTGGTTCTTGGGGCGATGGCAGTGGCGGGTTGTGTGGCTTGTGCGCGGTCGCGGCAGTGGCGAAGTGGGCCCCTTCATGGCTGCGATCCTTCCTTATCAGAAACCCGTCAAGTAGCTCAATGGGATCTCCCTCAGTCAGAATTCCAACGTCAATCATTCGGTGATACTGA
>JBBRHH010000021.1:0-23116 GCA_038222915.1 Tepidisphaerales bacterium | reverse complement strand
GTTCACCGATGGTGAGGTAGTAGGAGTTGAAAAGGTAGTTGAATTGTGGATGGAAGGGTCGGTAACTGGGGAAATGCGGGGTAAGCAGAAACGTTTCGAAGAACCAGGTGGTATGGGCAAGATGCCATTTGGTCGGGCTGGCGTCGGGCATGGACTGGATCACATAATCTTCGGGAACCAGCGTATGGCAAAGGTGCCGGCTTTGAGCGCGGATCTCGGTGTAGCGTTGCGCCAAGTCTCCGGCGGTCGTCGTACAACATCCTTCGGGCAGTCCGGCGGTGGCAGTAGAAGTCATCGTCTCCTCTTGGGACATAGATGCCGGAAGAATGGCATTTCGCACAACGCACAAAATGCTAAGCGAGGCCGCGAGACAAAATATTCCCAATCACTATAGGCCGGCCGATTCGGCTTTGAGGCGGAGACCGCGCGGGACGACAAATCGCTCGGAGAGTTCGAAGATGCCCTGGACAATCAGGGCGAGAAGTGCAGCGGGGATTGCGCCTTCGAGGACGAGGGGGGTGCTGGAAAGGCGAATGCCTGTCAGGATGGGTTGCCCATAGCCGCCCGCGCCAATGAGTGCGCCAAGGGTGGCGGTGGCCACGTTGATGACGGCGGCGGTTTTGATCCCAGACAGAATTGCGCCCGAGGCGAGGGGCAACTCGATAAGCCGCAGACGCGTGCGTGGCGGAAGGCCCAGCGCCTCGGCAGATTCACGGATGCCACGCGGGATTTCGATGAGGCCGGCGTGGGTGTTGCGGATCATGGGGAGGAGGCTGTAGAGGAAAAGAGCGACGATGGCGGGGAGGTAGCCGGTGATGCCGAAGATCGGGATGAGGAAGACGAGGAGAGCTAGAGAGGGGATCGTGTAGATGATCGACGCGATGGCGAGGATGATTTGTCCGAGGCGCGGGCGTTTGGCGGCGACGATGCCGAGCGGAATGGCGACAATGATCGCGCTGACAAGCGATATCGCGACCATGAAGAGGTGCTCGCGCGTGCGGGCGATGATGCGGGTTGTGCGTGAGTCGACAGCGTCGAGCGCGGCGCTGTTGATCCCGAACTTGTGCTGGAGGAACTCGGCGGCAACTTTGCTCTCGGGGAGTTTCTGAAGCTCGACGCGCGCGTTCAGGTCGACCATTTCTGATTCATTGATCTGGCTTTCCATGCGCTCGATCGCGGCGACCGCTTTGGGGAAGCGGGCCTGTACATCGGCCCGGTAGAGATAAACGGCGTTGTACTCGGGGAAATGGTGCAGATCATCGATGAGGACGGCCAGATTCAGGCTCTTGATCTTCGCGTCGGTGGAATAGACGTCGGTGGCATCGATCGATCCTGTCTGGAGCGCTTTGTAGGCAAGGTCGTGGTCGAGACCTTTGACGTCGGTTTGGGGAAGGTGATAGGCAGGGCGGAGAGAACGCCAGCAATCGGCGCGATCCATGAACTCGTTGCTGAATCCCAAACGCAGCTCCGGATGCATTGCGAGATCGGAGATGCTGTTGATGTGGTACTTCACGGCGACATCGCGGCGCATGCCGATGGCGTATGTGTCGTTGAAGCCGAGGGAGCGGGTCATTCGAATCCCGCGCTGGGCGAGAGTTTCTCGGATCTGCGCTTCGGACATGGGTTGCTTTGAGGCGAGAATTTCCTGGCTGATGGTGCCGGTATATTCGGGGTAGATGTCGATCTCGCCGCGAAGGAGCGCCTCCCAGGGGATGCGGGTGCCGCCGAGTTGGCGTTTGTGATCGGCCGGGATGCCTGCGTCGTTGATGACCTGGGTGGCGATGTCGCCGAGGATGATCGATTCGGTGAAGACCTTTGAGCCGACGCGGACGGTGTCGGCGGCGCTGACGCACGAGACGAGAACCAGGAGAGTCAAGGCTGAAACGCAGATTCGGTTACGCATCCAGCACCTCGATTGGATCGCGTTGGGCGTTGACGAACTCGGTGACGAAGGGGTCGGCTGGTTTATTGAGCAGGTCTTGTGGAGGGCCTTGCTGGACGATTTTGCCGTCGCGCAGGAGGACGATGGTATCGGCGAAAAAGACCGCCTCGCGCAAGTCGTGGGTGACGAGTACGACTGTCTTGGCTAGTTTCTTGAAAATGGCCTTGAGGTCGATCTGAAGGGTTCGGCGAATCATGGGATCCAGCGCGCCGAGTGGTTCGTCGAGCAGAAGGACGGCGGGGTCAAGCATCAGTGCGCGCATGAGGCTTACGCGCTGGCGCTGGCCGCCGGACAACTCCGCGGGAAACAGTTGAAGCCTTGTGGATTCAAGGTGTGTGAGATCGGTCAGTTCCTGCACGCGCGAATTTATTTTTGTGACGGGATATCTCAGATAGTGGGCGGCGAGGGTGACGTTTTGCCGGGCGGTGAGATGGGGGAAGAGGCCGCCGTCCTGGATGACGTAGCCCATGCGCTGGCGCGACGGGAGGAGGTTGCCCTTGTTGAGCGGGGTATTGTCGAATTCGACTGAGCCTGCGTCGGGTTGGATGAGGCCGACCATGAGTCGGAGAAGGGTGGATTTGCCACAGCCGCTGGGTCCGATGAAAACGGTGGTTTGCCGCGGCTCAATGCGCAGAGTCGTCGGCTGGAGGGCGACGTGGCTGTCGTAAGTTTTTGACACCCCTATGAGGTGAAACACGACACGATGGTATACGGCGGGGCGGCTGGATCAAGGAACGCTATGCGGCGTTCGCGACGGTGAGGTTGATGGGGGCGAAAGCCGTTTGCTGGAGCCATTCGAGTCGGACGGTGCCGCGGGTGGGGTGGGTGTCGGCGGAGGAGGTCAGAACGCGGGCGAATTCGGCACCGATCCGGAACATGCCGCCTTCGAGCGGCCGGCAGTGGGCGACGGAGCAGATGACAGAGACCGGGCGGGCTTTGCCGCGTGGGAGGCGGAGGAGGAATTCCTCGCCTGCCAGCATCGGACGCGTGTGGAGTGCACCGAGGCCGGTCACGGAGAAATCCTGGAGCAACAGGGTGATGGGCTCGCCAAGGATCTCGTCGTGGAATGGATAGATGACGAGAGGGGCGTGGTATTCGTTACGCTCGGCGGTGCGACGGTCCGCGCCGGAATGACTTGTGAACACTTCGTCAAAAGCGGCGGTGATCTCGGTTGTTTCTTTCAGAGACGTGCGCATTGCCAGCACCTTTAGTACCCGACCTCTATATCGAGAGATGTTGGTCAGGGAATTAACCGATTCGGCGAAGGCGCAGACAAAAAATATGGGTCGAATCGTCCGACAGGTTTGAGGAAATCGCGCGAATCCCGGCAAGTCGTGATTGGAATAGCGGCGTGGCGAATTGGGCAAAGTGTGTTATCGGGCGATGCTGACGTTCAGCGGCCACCGCGGCCGCCACCACCTGCCGGAAGGCCACGTGCGAGGCGTGCGTCGTCCATTTCGCGCCTGTATTCGGTTGTGGCGGCACGGAGGTCGGCAGGAAAATTGTCCTCGCGCTGCTTCATGCGTGCGGGGTCGCCACGGCCGCCACCGGAGCGTCCGGGACCGCCAGGTCCTCCGGGGCCACCCGCGCCGCCGGGGCCGCGATTTCCTGTGGCAACGCCGCCGGGTTGGGTGCTGGGCCGGGTTGTAGACCGTTGGCGCCTTCGCTCCTCATCGTCGTCGATCTTTTTGTTCAGATAGGCGAGACGCTCCTTGCCAGGCTTTAGTTTGAAGAATTCCGCCATCTCAGCACGTTGCCTGGCAATGAAGCTGTCCATCATCAGCTTTCGACCCTGTTCCATTTCCGCTTCCGAGATCGCGCCGCTTTGAGTGGCAGCGAAGATCTTTTTGCGATTTTCAGGATTTCGCCAGAGCTGTTTGCGGTATTCGTTTTTCGTGTCCTCATCGAGTTTTGCGTACTGCGAAGTGGCCATGAATTTAGCGAGGACAATGGCATCAGCATCCAGCGGCGGTGGAGACGGGTGCATCAGCCGCGCGATCAATAGAACCACGCCCACAAGAACGACCACGCCAGCAATGGATAGCGCAAGTGCAAGCCGCTTCTTTTTCCGCTTTTGATCCGCCTCCGCGACGTATGCGAGTGTTTGTGCTGAGACTCCAGACATGTGCTTCTCCTATTGCCCGACCAGATCGCCGACGTGCCAGTCGGCGAAGAGATGATTTTGTGAACCGACGCTTCCGGGTGGACCATGAAACGCTTCCCAGTCGTGCATGATTCGCAATAAATTCTGCTTGCCGTCCTTGTACAGGGAGAGCGCGTTCAAGTGCATCGGGTCGTGATTCATCCGCAGCGTATCCAACTGCCGGTCCAACTCATAATAATAGCTGCATTTTTCGCGATCGAAATAAGTGAGAAATCCAGAGGGGGCGATCGCGGTGGTGCTGTCGCTGCTGGTGTCATTCCCGATGACGTCAGAGGGGCAGTGATACACCTCGGAGATATTGGGGGCATACGGCTGAAGCACTTCACGAATAGAGGGAAAGGTGTTCAGGGGCACCGACGGCATCAGGTCGACATACGGAAGGATACCGTGCGAATCGTTCAGGTACATCTGAAACTGTTTGCCGATGTCGTTGAGGTTGCCGGCGCAGGCGATTCGATTGCCTCGGACGCGCAGCGCGCTGAGCGCCGGCATCAAGATGCTGATGAGAATCGAGATAATGCCGATGACCACCAGCAACTCGACGAGCGTGAAAGCAACGAATCTGCGCTTCATATCATTTAAACTACGCGCCACGGGCGGGAATATTGTCTCAAGACCAAGGCACTGAGCTTCTAATTCCTGCTGCCGCTGGAGTTGCGTCTGACTCCGCAATTTTCTCTAATTTGTGGAAATTGGCTTTTACACTGCTATAAGTTAGTCCTGCCGGTTCGGACCGGTGCCTGTCCTCCGGCCTTTTGAGTATGTCGAGTTGAGAATCGCATGACACGAGAGAGCGAAATTTTGTCGCCGGGTTTACGCGTCCTTCTGGTGGAGGATAATACCCTGGTTGGGATGGGCGTGAAGTCTCAATTGGCGAAACTGGGGCACACGACAGTTGGGCAGGCGGCCAGATCTGACCTTGCGATCGATCTGTATCGGGCGGAAAAGCCGGATCTGGTCATTCTGGATATCCGGCTGGATGGCAGCGATGGCATTGAGTTGGCGTGGAAGCTGCTGCAGGAGCGGCGCGTGCCCATGATCATTTTAAGCGCCTACAGCGATCCGCAGCTCATTGACCGGGCGAGTCAGTCGGGGGTTTTTGGATACTTGATTAAGCCGGCAAGCACGGAAAGCCTGCAGGCGCAGATTCAGATTGCAGTGCGGCGTTTCGCGGAACACAAAAAACTGCTCCTGGAGAAGGAGGCGCTCGCGCAGACCCTCGAAACGCGGAAGGTGGTCGAGAAGGCCAAGGGAATCCTGATGCGGCGAAACAGTTTGAATGAGGATGAGGCACACCGGCGGTTGCAGCAGGAAAGCCAGAAGAGGCGGATTGGGCTTGCCGAGATCGCCAGGAAGATCATCGAGTCAGAAGAACTATTGGGCGGAATCTAAACTTCATTTGGCCTTTGGATCGGACTTGGTCTCCGGAAGCCTCGGCTTTGGGGGCATGATCAAGGATTTTGCCGGCGGATCCGAATCCGGATAGGCCTTGCTGGGTGCTGCGTTGGCTGTGTCCTCGGGCGTGGGAATCGTCAGCTTGATGAAGGGGGCGGCCGTCTGCCGCAACGGCGGCGTGACAGCGAGGAGTCGTGCCTTGGTGAGCTCGAGGGTGGGATCGCCGGCCGGGTCGGTTGGCGGCAGTATGGACGAAGGCTGAACCGCCGTCGGAGTGGGGAGAACGTTGGCGGGATTCGCGCCAACGGCCGACGCAAGCGGAGCAATCGGGAGCGGGGGCGGCGTCATCTTCATCAGACTTGCATCCGCCAGCGGCGGTAGATCGACGGGCGACCGGGTGACGATGGCATGCTTCTTGTCGGAAGGCACCATCCGCGGCTGGGTGATCGGATCCGCCAGCGGCAGGGTCGTGCGTGGCGAGGAGACTTTCACGATCGTGGGAACGGTTGTCGGGGCGGGGGTTGATGTGAAGGGCGGCAGGGTGCTGCCGGACTTGGGAGGTCCGTTCAGGAGTTGCTGGATCTGCTGGGTTGCGTCGGGTGCGGCCGAGATCAGTGTCGCGGCCGCGCCAAGCGTGGCGGCGAGGATGAACGGTCGGCGGAACTTTTTGAGATTAAGAATCATGTTGGGTTCTCTCAAGGCACCTGGATGACCAGGGTGGCCGAGGTGTTTTCGTCAGGCAAAAGATTCAGGTTCGTATCCATCTTCAGCCAGGGTTCTTCTTTCATGGTCAGGTTGGACTGGAACACCGTTTCGTCGGTTACGGGGAAGACGGTGATGAGGGTTCCGGTGACGTCGGCGGCGTAGGTTTTTTCGGGCTTGTCGGGGTCGAGCTGACGCCAGCTTGAACCGGTAAAGTGCCACTGGAGCGGGGGCATGAGCTTTCCGGTGCGCTTGTCGACAAGGGTCTTTTCCATCGGGATCAAACGCGGCTTGCCGTTAAAGCCGGGAAGCTGCAGTGAGAGTTTCACGATGGGACCGGTGGCGGGGTCGCTTTCGCCGCGGGCGGGCTGCCCGGGCTTCAGGCCAAGCTGTTCGAGCGCCTTGTGCACGTCGCTGGGAAGAACATCGTAGACGAGGACTGTTTCATGGGCTTTCTGCCCTTTGGGAGCGCCAAACGCGGCCACTACTTCGATCGGATAGATTTCCTTGAGCGTTGCCAGCTTGCGCGGAGCGATCCGGCAGGGGATGGTGATGGTGCGACTGGCTTTGTCGAGCGTGAGGTGTTCCTTGGGCTTGTCGAGCGATGGGTCGCGCTCGCCGATGCAGACGACAACCATCGGCTGCTCGATCTCGGATTCCAGATTGCAGGTGTTGAGATAGACCCGGCCGCCGGCGACGACAGGCGAACCGAAGAACATGCCGGGGATGCGAATACCCGGATCGTTACTGACGTCGAAGATCCATTGCGGGGTGCCGTCGCCGAGGTTGAGCGAATAGGCGGTGCCCTTCAGATCAGCGACATACGCATAGCCGCCTGCGACTGCGGGTCCGGCGAAGAACGGATTTTTCGCCTCATAGACCCAGCGTTGTTCGCCGGTTGCGTGGGTGAAGCAATAGACTTTGCCGTCGGTGCCGGTGAAGACGGCCAACTCATCCTTGACGGCGACGGGAGACAAGACGCCGCCGGGAATTTCCTTGCGCCACTTGATTGCGCCGGAGGCAATGTCGATCGCCACGACTTCCCCAGCCGCGCCCTTGATGTCTTTTTTGTCGAAGCGGATGCTGGAACAGGCCACGAGGGCGAGATTGCCGGCGATCGAAGCGCCGCCCCACGGGTTGTATTTCAGCTTGGTTTCCCAGGCGTTGGCGCCGTCAGCGGCGTTGAGGCAGATCAAAGCGCAGTCGCCGGTCTTTTCGTCCGGCAGAAATGCCGACGCGACGAGAACCTTATCGCCGACGACGTTGACCGACGCATCGACGTGCCATTTTCCCTTGCCCTGTTGCCAGAGAAGCTTTGGACTGGGCCGGGGCAATGAATCTTCACTGGGCGGAAGTGCCAGATCGGGGTTGTTTTTCTTGTCCTGTTCGAACTTGGCCGTCAGCTCTTTCCACTTGTTCTGAATGAGCGTGGTCGCGGCGGCGAGGTCGATTTCCTTTTTGTCGAGTGTGAGTGCGTTGGAGTCGACACAGACGACGCCGGCGTCACCGCCGCCGATGAAGACGTGGCCTTTCACAACGGCGGGCGAGCCTTCCATATGGACGAGATGGCCGGGGACGGCGTAGTCCCAGATGGGAAGGCCGCTTTCGGGTTGGAGGCAGTGGAGGATAGCGCCATCGGTCTGGTGCATGCCGTCGCCGAAATACATGAGGCCGCCAACGATGGCAGGGGCCGAGACGGTTGGAAGCTTGAGATAAGGGGCAGACTTGGTCCAGAGCATTCGCTCGGCAATGACGGGCTCGGTGGAGAGGGCGTGGAACTGGCCGGTGTTAAAAGCGCCGAGGCTGGAGACGTATAGAAACTTACCGTTCACCACGGGCGTGGCGATGAAGTTTTCCTGAGCCTTATAGGCCCAGGAAATGCCAGCGGTCTTGGGGCCGGGCAACTGATCGGTGTTGCCGGTGCGTTCAGGGTTGCCACGATTCGTTGGCCAGTCTGCGCCGGCGAATAGCGAAGAAACCAACAACAACGAGGCAGAGCACGCCAAGGCTGCGCCAATTGAAGAAGCCAAACGAGGCCACTTTCGTGTGAGCGGAGCTTTCATCATTTCTCCTGCTATCGTCCGCGATTGCCGCGGCTTCGTGAGATTCGGGTTTAGCGCCGACACTGGCGCTTTGTTGATTGAGACGGCTGGGGTTGCCAATGAGGCAGGACGATTCCTGGCCTTCGTTGTTGAGGATCAGATCGGGCACGCCGTCTTTGTTCAGGTCAACCGCGGCCAGCGCGCGGGTGTTGTAGACATGCTGATAGAGGCCGATCTCATCACCGCCATCGGTGAAGACGCCGTTGCCCATGTTCTTGAAGTAGCGATTAGGCCCCTTGACGCAGCCGACGAACAGATCGAGTTTGCCGGTCTTGCTGAAATCGGAAGACGCGCCGCTGGTGGCTTCGCCGATGGGCTGGGCCAGAGCGCCGGCGTGGGCGGTGACATCGGCGAAGTGTCCTTTGCCGTCGTTGCGATAGAGCTTGCAGATGCCGCGCTGGGGAACAAAGAGATGTTGCTTGCCATCGCCGAAGAAGTCGCCGAAGACCGGGCGAATCCGGCCTGTCTCGAACTTGAGCCCTGAGTCCTTGGACTCAACAAAGCCATTGGGCGTGTTGATCAGCAAAACGCCCTGGCCGCCGCAGAAGAGAATGTCGGGCCGGCCGTCGCTGTTGACGTCAGCGATAATCAACTGATCGCCGCGGATGTTTCCGGCAGCGCCATTGGTGCCGAGGCCTACTTTGTCGGTAACATCCTCGAAGAGCGGGGTGATGACGCCGACTGGGGTTGTCGGAGCGAAGAAGAAACCACATGGACCATCCTTGTGGGCGATTTTCATCAGGACGGTGTTCTTGCCGGCAACCAGCGCCAACTTCACGAGGGGCTTAGCGCCCTTGTCGTTGTTGGACGGTGCGATGTCGAGCTTCTTGCCGTTGACCCAGATCGCGGCCGCATCATCGGTGTGCATCCAGACGGGAAGGTCCATGGCCTGTTTGGCCTGCACTTCGCGATAGAGATACACAACGGCGTTGTCGTTGGCGAAGGGGCTGAAAATGCGAAGATCGTTGAGGGAGGTGTCGGAGAATTCCGCTTCGGTCCAGGCGGCCTTGTGGCCGTCCTTGACGTCGTATTCCTTGGACAGATCCAGTTCTTTTTCGGGCGGATAGGCGGTGTTCATGCCTTGGCTGTTCTGGTTGTCGAACGGGCCGAGGAATTGCCACTTGCCCATGGTGATCGAGACTTCGGATTTGGTGTCGGCGCTCTTGTTGCGGTAAAGACGCAGGCCTCTGTAGGCGTCGGCAAGAAGAACGTCGGGCCGGCCATTGCCGTCGTAGTCAATCCAGGCGCAGGTCGTGAGGTTGTAATAGGGCTCTTTGGGCAGGCCGGCGGAATCGTCCTTGAATGCGCCGCCTTTGTTCGTGAGCAGTTTCGGACCGGAGGGGGTGGCGAGAAGGATGTCGGGTTTGCTGTCGCCGTTGTAGTCGGCGATCGAAGCGCCGTGGGCGCCGCCGGTGTACGGCAACGGGATTTCGTTGAGAGCACCGCCGCCGTTTTGGAGGAGGGCGACTTTTGCATCGCCGTAGAGCATGACGTCAGGCTTGCCGTCGCCGTCGATATCGGCGATTGCAACGCCGGCCGCGCCGGGATCGGTGCGGGAGAGGCCTGAATATTGCGAGAAGCCGGGCATGTCGAGAACGGCCCGGAATTCTTCGACGCCCCAGCCCGCGAAATCGCGCTTGGCGTTGTAATCGACCAACTTCAAGCTGGCTTTGATGCGCTGCAGGCGAGCGGTGCGTGTCTGAAGGGCCATCTTATCGCCGTCCACCATTGCGGGAACGGTGACTTCAGCGCCCTTGAGAATGTCGGGAAGCAGCTGGGCGAGTTTTTCAGGCCGGCCCGCGTAAGAGCGAAGGAAGTAAGGCTCGGCGTGGCTCATGTTCCACCACTCGCCGGCCATGACCTGATACCAGTAGTTGTTGATGCAGACTTCGGCAGCGCCGCCGTTGTGGAACATGATGGCGATCTGTCCGGGTTCCGCCCACTGCATGACGATCTGCCATTCGCGCGGGTTAAATCCGTTGTGCGCGATCATGTGCTTAATGGTTTCGCCGGGGTGGGTGCCTTTCAGGTCGGCGACCTTCCGGTAGATGATGGTGTTTTTTTCCTTGTCAACTTTGTCCACCTTGATGATGACAATGTTGCTGGATTCCTGGATGACGCGGCCCAGTGGATAGACGATCTCGACGTATGCCGACGCCTGTCGCGCGGGAATCACGACAGCGGCGAGCAGAATCGTCGCACCGAGCATCCTGAGGAAGCGTTGCATGCGACCTCCTTGTTTTTGTGTGGTCATAAGAACCGCCTTCATTTTAATTCACCCATGCGCTTCTTGGCGACTGCTGCCCACTGCGACGTCGGGTAGTCGGTCAACACATGCTGGAAGGCCTTGGTGGCTTCCGGATTGTGTTTGCCTTCTGCGTAGGCGCGGCCGGCTTCGCACCACGCGGCAGCACTGATTTCCGGGTAGTCGTAAGTGAAGGGTACCACCAACAGCGCCTGGGCCGCCTCATCGTAGCGCTTTTGTTCCAGGCGGCACAAGCCGATCTGGAGCTGTGATTTGGCGCCGACTTCTGCGGCGGTGTGCTTGGCGACTTCGGCGTACGCGTTCACGGCGGGATCAAAGTTTTTGGCGTTCTGAAGCGCCAACGCCATGCCATATCGGGCATCATCAACGTACGGGCTCTGGGCGAATCGACTGACGGCGGCCTCGAAGCTCTGACGGCTTTGGTCCCAATTTCCAGCTCCGGCGAACGCGTAACCAAGCCTTACCAGGGCATGATCGGTCAGGTCGGGCATGTTTCGCCACGGATCCTGATCGCGGAACGGCTGAAGCCGCTCGACGGCTTTGGGCCATTCCTGCATCTGGATAAATGCCTCACCTGCCAGGAAGCGTGCCTGCGGGGCCATCGCGCTGTCCTTCTTGTTTGCAACAGCTTCGATGATGGGGAGGGCGATCTTCGCGTTGCCCTTGACCAGATGGCAGGCCGCGAGGCGGCAGCGAAGTTTTTCAGCGAGTTCCGGCGACGGATCCTTGTCCATCGCGGCGGCGAGAAGGTCGATGGCCGGATCGACCTCATTGCGATCGGCCAGCACTTCCGCCAGTTCCAGGCGCGCCTGATTGGCAAGTGAACTGTCCGGAGCAGCGGCGATGATCGCCTTGTATTGATCGCGGGCCTTTTGTTCTGACGGTTGCAGCGGAAGTGCTGCGGAAGCGAGATCCGGGCCTTTGGTGGGCGCTGGAATCTGGCCGGCCGGCTTTTCGTTGGAGAGCTTTGCCTTGAGACGTGCGACGGCGTCGGTCTGAAGTTGCTGGCGGGCTGCTTCGATTTCCGATTCGCTCAGGACGCGATAGCACCAGGCGGCTTCGTACAGCAGACGTAGATTGGGCTCGGTCGAAGCGGCTTTGGGGCCGAGTTGCTGGGCCTGGGCCAGGAGTTGTTCAGGAAGTTCGCGAATGGCCTTGCCGGCGTCCGCGAGTGCCTTGGTGGCGTTGGCGGTTTCTTCGCTGGTTCGGCCGCCTTTGACCAGGGTTTTGCGGGCGGCGACGACTTGCGCCATTGCCTCTTCACGCCGACACTGTGCGCTTCGCCAAACGGCATTCAGGCCTTCAGGCTTGCCGGCGAAGTTCTTGACCATTGCATCGAAGATAGCGCGGGCTTCGGGGAGCTTGCCGGCTTCCTTCAGAGCGACGCCATGTTCGTACTGGAGCAGCGGGACGAGATCGGCACGGGCGGGATCTTTTAGGAGCGCCGCCTCCTGCTGGCGCATCTGTTCCAGTGCCTTGACGGCGTCGGCCGGCTTATTCTGTGCCCGCTGAAGCGTCGACAGGCGGAGGATGGCAAGGGGAGCGATCGGGGAACTGCGGAATGGGTCGGCCTGGAACTTATTGAGCTCGTTTATCGCGCCGCCAACGTCATTGGCCAACGCCATCACCTTGGCGCGTTCGAAGGTTGCGAGCGCCATTCCGGGATCTTTGGGGTAAAGCTGCCCGAACCGGTCGAGCGTTTCACGGGCGCTCTGGAGGTTCTTCTTGCGATCTTCCGGATTGGCCATCTGCGTGGCGAGGCGCACGTAGGTGTGCGACAGCTTGAGCATCGCGTCAGGCCAGTTGGGATTCTTGGCTTGAAGGTTGAGGTCGACGTTCGGGATGACAGCGAGATAGGTTTCAAGAAGTTTGGCTGCCTGCGCGGCGGTTTCGCACAGCCGGCCGGAGGTAAGACCGTCGGTGGCTTCGGCATCGGTAGGGAGGGTACGCAGCAGACAATCTGCAAAAAGATATGGAACGGTGGCGAGATCACCGAAGCGGTCGGCCTCGGGAATCGTCTCCATCACCGCGATCGCCTGCGGAATCCGGCCAAGCTTGTAGTCGCACAATGCGACGCCTTGCTTGGCCATGCTGATGTATGGAAATTCAGGATACTTCTCGATCACGCGTTGGTAGCGCTTGATCGCGTCCTCGTACATCGCGTTAAGCTGTTCCGAGGTGAGTGTTTTGGGCGTGTTGGCGCTGCTGACCGTCTGCAGATAAACATTCTCGGCGCTTCGGAAGAGTACGGCCGGAAGCAGAGTGCTCTTGGGATAGGTCGCTTCGAATTTCTTGGCGAGTTCGTCGGATTCTTTGTACTGGCCGGCAAGATGAAGTGCGGTGACTTCACGTTGCGTGGCCTCTTCGTTTCGGTCGGGATTCGCGTTTTCGGTGACGACTTGATGATAAAGCGCCGCGGCTTCCTTGCTCTGCTTATTCAGGCTGAGGTTGTCGGCGAGGTCGAGAAGGATGTCGCCGCGACGTGCTTTGGCGCTGGGGTCCTTGGACGCATTGGCTTTGTCGGCGGCCTTCTTCATTTCGTCGATCGCTTCGCGCGATGCCTGGGCCACTTGATCGGGATTGTTCTGATCGGCGATGCCAAGGCGGGCCCGCGCGTGCCACCACATTGCCTGATCGCCAAACTCCGGATGCTCGCGCAGCGGCGTCAGGGTGTTGAGCGCGTCCTGATATTTACCAAGCTGAACCTGACAAAGCCCCAGTCGCAACTGGGCTTCCTGCAGCAGCGGCGATTTCTGGTTTTGCTGAACGAAGATCACGAGCTGGTCAGCGGCGTCGTTGATCTTGTTTTCTTCGTAGAGCAGCACCGTGTTGTAGAAGTAGGCGCGGACGACGTAGTCGGGCGCAGGATTACGAACCAAGCCTTCAAAGATGGCTCGCTGTTCGGGTTTGTCCTTGAGGGAGTCGGGATTTTTCAGGGCCAGATCGGCGGCCTTTTTCTGATCGTCGTATGCGGTGAGGACGGCCTTGTATTGGAGTGCTGCTTCGGGGCGTTCGTTGGAGAGGTGGTGGGTGCGGGCGAGCAGGTAGCGGGCGTGAAGCCCAAAGTCCTGCTGGAAGGGGGCAAGTTGGCTGAGTGCCCGGCCGGCGGCGAGATAATCCCTGAGCACGAAGCTGGAATAACCGAGGTGATACAGAGCGAGCGGGCGAAAACGACTTTTGAGCAGCGTAGCGTCACTGACGAGTGAAGCGGCGATATCGTGTGCTTCCTTGGCCTTGTCGAGACGCAAAAGCATTTCAACTTGATCGCACCGGGCACGGGCAGACCATTCCGCGTCGGCGGGAACTGCGGCGGCTGCCGGGACGGGGGTCGTTGGTGCGGGCTTGGTTGCGGCACCGGCGGCTGCCTTTAGCCGGGCGGCGAACGATGTACCGGCGGCACCGAACTGCCGGGCGGCCTCTTCAAAACGCTGATTGGAAGCGGCCTTGCGCTGATTGATGTCGCCTTGCTTGGCAAGCTCGTCATTGCCCATGGCGCGATTCGTGGCGCCAAGGTAATACTGGGCGTAGGCGCGGTCGGCGAATTCGGCATTGCCGGCGGCGGCACTGAGTGCTTCGATGATCTTGGGATAATCTTTGGTCGGAACTTCAAGAAGGGAAAGCCCAAGTCCGTATTGGGCAGCGGCCGCCTGCTTGTTACCGCCGTAAGACTTGAGGAACTCGCGGAATCGTTCCGTGGCGACGTCGAACTTCTGTTCGTTATACGCGTGACGCGCAGTGTTCAGAATTTGAGCAGCCGCATCGTCGGGCGAAAGTGGCTCGGCGAAAGCCGGAATCGCCGGTGCGCCCAGCAGGACAAGAGAAACCAGGCCGGAGCGAAGCAGGCGTTTGGATCCAACCGAGGCCAACAAGTGCGTCATCAATGTCTCCAAATGACCGTGGGGTCGCGAAGTAATTCCGTTGACGGTATACATTTCCGGCAGTGATTGCGAGGAGTTAAGCCCGAAAAAGTTCTGGTGTCTTTCGCATGACGATATTGACTGAATCCATTCAGCAACAGCCGTCCCGGTGAACTTGTATACAAACTACGATTCCCTTTGTGCGGATGTTGTTGAAACATTTGTGATTAGGCGCGAAGATTTGACTCTCCGATGATAGACCCCAACGCAGATTCACTGGCCGTTGTGCCCATTTTTGTCAATGCCGGAACAGCCCTGTTGCCGGCACTGGTTGCAGGACTTACGAGTGTCCTGGCGGTGTTGTTCAAGCCAAAGGAGCTTGTCAGGGCCTGCCAGCGACGCCCTTTGACGGCTGGGATAAGTGGGCTGGTCGCCGTCGCGGGGATCGTTCTGGTTATTGTTCTGATGAGTGGCCGCCCCGCGAGTGCACGCGCAATGAAGGCGAGTGCGCCGGTGCGACCGGTGACTGACTGGGCAAAATACGCGGTTGATGCCCTGGAGCGCGAGAAGGCCGGGTTGCCGCTGATCATGGGGGCGGGGAAGTCGGCCGCTGTTCCAGATCACGCCATCGGCTTTCGCTTCGACTCTGGGCGTTGCGGCTGCGATGGCGGTCCTGCACCGATCAAGCTGGCGCCCTTGTGGAAATACGACGAAGAAGATGCGTGGTTTTTGTCCTCGCCCCTCGTTCGCGGCGATCGGGTTTATGCCGCCTATGCCGTTAAGGATGTTGCAAGCGTCAGCGGGGCTTTGTTCTGCCTCGACGCCGTAACCGGGAAGCAAATCTGGAAAGCCGAGAAGATTGACGACGAACAACTCAAGGCCTTCTTCAGCTCCCCGGCGGTGACGAAGGATGGCAAGTACGTCGTCATCGGACAGGGCTTGCATGATGACAAGGACAGCGACCTGTTGTGCTACGAAGCAAATTCGGGAAATCCGCAGGGCAAGCTGCACTGGCGTGTGAAGACGCCGCTCCATATTGAGTCTTCCCCCGCGATCTCCGGCGACATGGTGGTTGCCGGGGTCGGAGCGATTGAGGATGCGGCGCACAAGGCGGTCGGTAATCCTGGATTTGTGCTGGCGGTGAGAATCTCCGACGGCAAGGAACTTTGGCGTTGTCAGGTGAATGACCCCGAGAGTTCACCAGCAATTGGCGAAGACGGCACGGTATACATTGGCAGCGGCTTCAACGGCAATGCGGTTGTGGCGATCCGCAGCCAGACCGACGACGAACTTTCCGAAAAGAAATTGTCGCGGATTCTTTGGAGAACCGAATCTCCTTATCCTGTCACGGGCGCAATTACGCTGGTGGGCGACCTCGTGCTCGTCGGGGCCGGGAACAGTGATTATGTCGTAACCAACCCGCACCCGGCCGGGCTTGTGCTCGCGCTGGATGCCAGGACGGGCAAGGAAAAATGGCGGGCTGACATGGGCGATGCCGTGCTTGGCGCAATCGCGGCGCGCGACGGTAAGTTGATCTGCCCGGTGCGGAGCGGCGAAGTGATCGCGTTGAACCAGGCCGATGGGGCGATCTTGTGGCGGCAGCGGGTGAGCGACAAGTCCCCTGCACTGGCCGGGCCAGCGCTTGCGGGCAATTACGTCTATGCCGTGAGCAAAGACGGCTTCCTCGCAGTGCTCGACTTGAAGGACGGAACAGTGATCGAGAAGCACCAGTTGAATGACCAGAGCAAGCCCGCGGAAATGGGCCTGAGCCTGAGTTCGCCGCTCATTGCGGGCGGTCGGTTGTATGTCGGCAGCGAGACCGGCGGACTTCGCTGCTTTGTCGGCGGGAAGGTTGGACAATGAGCGTCGCCGTTGAAGTGGTCCAACAGCTTTCAGAGTGCCGCGACAAGGCGGTCGCCGGGGGCAAGGCCGTCAATCTTGGCATCCTCATCCGGGCTGGCTTCCCAGTGCCGGGCGGATTCGTGGTGACGACCGATGGCTATCGTCACGCGCGCGGCAATGACCTGCGGCAGGGGGTCAACGGACTCGGAGAACAGATTCGCAGCGCCTACCGCGCCATTGGCGGCGGACGGGTGGCCGTCCGATCCAGCGCAACCGCCGAAGACATGGCCCAGGCCTCCATGGCGGGGCAGTACGAAACATTTCTTGATGTATGTGACGAAGAGAGCCTGCTCAACGCGGTCCAATGTTGCTGGGCGAGCCTGGATAGTCCGAGGACGCGGGCGTACTTGTCCGAGCATGGGATTGATATTGCGCTGGTGGCAATGGCCGTTGTTGTTCAGCGGCTGGTTCCGGCCGATGTTGCGGGCGTGTTATTCAGCGCCAATCCACAGAGCGGCTCGCGGCAGGAAATGCTGATTGAAGCAAGCTGGGGGTTGGGCGAATCGGTGGTATCGGGCATCGTGCAGCCGGACATTCTTCGGCTCGATCGCGCGACGGGCAGGGTGATTCACGCCACCATTGCGGACAAGAAGATTCTGGTCAGGCCTGAAGACGGCCAGGAACAGCCGGTTGAAGAATCGCGGCGGCGCTTGCCGTGTGTGCGATCGGCGGATGTTGAAAAGCTATGGGAAATCGGACGCCGGGCCGCCGATCATTTTGGCGCGCCGCAGGATCTCGAATGGGCGATTTACAAGGGCGAGCTTTTCGTTCTGCAGTCGCGTCCGATTACCACGCTCGCGGACGCCGAGGCTTATGAGCAGCTCCTGCAATCGACGCGGGCCACGTTGCGGCAATGGATCGCGGAGGGGCGCGGTCCCTGGGTTCAGCACAACATCGGCGAGACGCTCCCGCATCCGACGCCGCTGACATGGAGCGTAATCAAGCGGTTCATGTCCGGGGCGGGCGGGTTCGGCGAGATGTACAAGATGGCCGGGTTTGAGCCGTCCGACAAAGTTTCCCGCGACGGATTTCTGGAACGCATCGGCGGCAAGCTGTACATGGATTTGTCGCTGGCGTCGGAAATGTTTTTCGAGGCGTATCCGTTCAAGTACGACCTCGAGCACGTTCGGAATGATCCAGATGCATCGCAATCGCCGCCGACGATTCCAGCGGGATCCATGACGGCGCGAATGGCCGCCGGCCGGCGGGTTGGCGCGGTGAATGCGAAGCTCCAGGAGATGGCGCAGACGTTTGACCGCGAACTGAGCGGCAAGTTGATCCCGGCATTTGTGGAGTGGTGCCGCCAGGAAAAGAAACGCGATCTGCCAGCGCTTTCGACACAGGAACTGATCGATCTGTGGCACGAGCGTGAGCAGCGGGTTCTGGGTGAGTTTGCGCCGCAATCGCTTTTCCCAAGCCTGATCGGCGGAATGGCGCTGGCGGAGCTAAAGACGTTTCTGCAGGAGCATTTCTGGGATGAGGACGCCGACGTCCTGGCCTCCGCGCTCGCGTCGGGGCAGACACCCGACAAGACACTGCGTGCGAACGCGGAAATGTACAAACTGGCCAAGGGCGTTGTGACGTCCGAGCGATGGCTGGAAGAATTCGGCCATCGGGCTCCAGCCGAGTTCGATCTGGCGACACCCCGCTGGCGCGAACAACAGCCGGAACTTTTGTCCATGGCCGGGCGATTAAAAGACGGCGCTGACCCCGCAAAGCTTCATGAGGATCGCGTAAAAGCTACCGCGGCCCGTGTAGAAGCATTGCGGGCAAAGCTAAGCCGGCACGATGCCGCTGAGCTCAATGACCGCATCGACCGCGCCCGCCGCTACCTGGTGTTTCGCGAAGACGGTAAATACTACCTGATGCTGGGGTACGATCTGCTGCGCGATCTGGCGCTTGAAATGGGGCGGCGTCTGGAAATAGGCGCTGACGTGTTCCAACTTTCGCAGGAAGAATTGTTCGATGCCGTGAAAGTTGGATTCGCGCCGCACCATCTGCTGGGCGAAAGGAAAAAACTGTTTCGCGCGGAAAAGCGCCTCGTGCTTCCATTTGTCGTGGAAGAAGCGGGGATCGATGCTTTGGGCGAGCCGCCAAAGATTGAATCGAAGGCGTCGCATTCCGGGCTGGCGATTTCTTCGGGATCGGCGACCGGTCCGGCGCGGATCGTCTTTAGTCCGCAGGAGGCCGGCGACCTTGGCAAAGGGTACGTCCTGGTTTGCCCGTCGACTGATCCGGGCTGGACACCGTTATTCGTAAACGCGGCCGGCCTGGTGCTCGAATGCGGCGGCACTCTCTCCCATGGCGCGGTCGTGGCGCGGGAGATGAACATTCCGGCCGTAGTCGTTCCCGGCGCAACGTCGTTGTTCAAGGACGGCGAGGTCATCGGCGTTGATGGACGCAACGGCGCGGTGAGCCGAGTTGCGGATCCAAACGCCTCCGCGGTTTTGCCTTCTGACGCCCTGGAATATGAGTCGGCCGTACCCACGCCAAAGAAAGTAAATCCGGACGACACGCGCATCTCGCCGAAGCTGGTTCCACCCATCGCAAGCCAGCGAGAGCGATCGGCCGCCAAGCTCCGCAACATCTGCCTCGTGGTCTGGGGCGTGTACCTTCTTGGAATCTTCCTTCTTCCGGAGAACTGGGTTTACGGTCCCTCTCTGGCCATCCTGGACTTTTTCCTCTGGCCTGTAGTCCGCCTGTTTGGCAAGCCGGCAACGGTGGCGATTGTCGCAGGAGGCCTGGCCGCGTTGACCATGCTGCTTCAATGGCACCTGACCGACAACACTCGGCTCGTGGAAGCCAAACGACGGGCGGCCATTCTCTCCAGCCGCGCATCGGAATTGCCCGCCGGCTCGCCGCGCCGGCTCGCGATGATGGCGCTGGCAGGACCGGTGCAGACGCGGGTGTTTGCAGCGGCGATGCTGCCTCTGGCGATTCTGCTCGGGCCAATGGTAATGACCTTTTACTGGCTGCCGGCGCGGATCGATCCGACATCGTGGAACGCCGCGCCGGGAAGGCCGGTTGAGCTTGTGGCGACGATCGACAGCGACTTTCGTCAACCAATCACAATCAGTGCCGGCCCCGGGTTCAATGTGACAAACACAACCCGCACACTAGCCCCAATTCGTGAAACGCTGGAGCGTATTCAGGCCGAGTATCAAAAGCCGACCGACCTGTCGGCGATGCCCTGGGATGTGGTGGAGGCGGCTCAGGAGGCACGAGCCCAGAAGACTGCCGAACTTCAGAACTACATTAATGCCGGCCTGCCGCCGCAGTCGCTGGTTTGGCAACTGGGCCCTGATGCGGGCAAGGCCGGGCGATTTCCGGTGACTGTTTCAGCGCCGGATGTTGCGCCAATTACCGCGTACGTAGTGCTTGGTGATACGTATCCGCCTGCGGCCAAGGAAGTCGAAGGGGACGCGAAGTCGCCGCTGAAATCGGTAAAGCTGGTTTACAAACCGATGGAGGGTCATCCACCGGAGTTGTGGCCGGCACTAAGCCATATCAAGCCCTCAGATTCAGAGCATCGATGGTGGTGGCCGGCGGATTGGTTGATGATCTATTTGCTTGCGTATCTGCCCATCATGTTTGGGCTGCGATGGCTGTTAAAGGTTGCATAAGGCGATGTCAATTTGCGGATTGAAATGACTATGGAAAAGGCACGATTCATGAAGTTGCAGGTCTTAGTATTGATAGTTTTTCTTGGCATGATGGCACTGCTGGCCTCTCACGCGATTGCACTATTCAATGTGCCGTTTGCGCTACGCGATCAATTCAAGTCCGCAGGCGAAGTATCGGCAGGGAAGGTATCTGTCGTTGACGTTGAGAAGCGCATCGTGGTCGTGGAAGTGACCGAGACTTTCAAGGGCGAAACGGCCGGCAAAACGTTCCGGGTTGTGATCGAGAAGCCGGCCGAGATCATGTCGAAGATCGCCGTGCAGCAGCCCGTCGTCATCTTTGTGTCCAAAAAGGGCGGTCGTCAGAACCTCGTCAACATTGCTGATACGTGGCTCCTTGCCCAGCCGGTTGAGAAATCCAATCCACCGGCCTATCGCGCGACCGGCGAATTTGCGGGCAAAAAGTGCTTTCCAGGCCGGACAATTGCCGTGGTTCGCATAGCGAGCGAGATCAAGGCGGCCGACGGAAAATCTCCCCTTGTCGATAGCTATGACGAAAAGGTTTTCACCGGCGGCGTCAAGGAACTCACCAAGGTAAAGCTGACGAAACCCACCTTTCTTCTGGCTGCCAACGTTACTGGAGGAAAAACCTCCGACCTTGTCGTTGGTGCTGCCGACGGCGCGCATGTTGCCTCCTCCGATAAAGGTTTCAGCACACTTCAGGACGCGATGACCGGCGGAACAATCACCGCTGTTGGCGACGTTAACGGCGATGGCAAGCCCGACCTCCTCGTGGGCAAGACGCTCTACCTCAATGACGGCGGCAAGTTCAAACCATCTACCGCCAAAATCGACCTCCCCGCAGAAACGGATCTCGTCGCTGTTACGATTGCCGACGTAACCGGCGATAAAAAGGCCGATGTCGTGGCGCTGAAAACCAACGGCGAACTGCTCGTTTTTGAGAATCCTGTTGCCCCTGATAAACCGTGGATCGTCAAACCGGCCAAGCCACTATGGAAGGATGAGAAAAACCCCGTACTGTCAGCCGTTATGGGCGATTTCGGTGACGATGGGCTGCTCCATATCGTCGTGTTGCGCGAAAGCGGCATCACCCGTTACGGAATCAGCGACGAACCCGCGGCCGATTTTGTCCGCCTCACGGGCGATAACTTTGAAATCTACAATGCGGCCAAGCCCAATTGGCTGGCCGGCGGCAAGTTGGTCTCAATAGATTCCAACGGTGACGGCAAGCCGGATCTGCTGATTATTTCGCCCACGGCAAGCCTGCTGCTCGTCAATCGCGGCTTTGGTGCATACTTCGCGAATCCAGATGCAGGAAAAGAGCTCAAGGGCCCTGCGTTTCCGATTACCGCGGGAACGCGACTCGCCGGTGCCGATCTGCGCGGCGACAAGGTCGAGGACCTGCTGATACTCACTGAGGATGGGACGCTTTACGGGGCGGCCAACCCGCCTTCGAAGGCCCCGGTCGAAGCAAAGTAAAGGAGACAGTACTTGAGTCGTTGGAATGCGTGGTTTAGCTTTGTTGTTTGGATTGCGATCGCATCACCAACCCTTCTTGCTGCGCCGACGACCAGCCCCGCGCGCGGGTGCATAGTATTTCTGGGCGATTCCATCACCGACGGAAACACGTATCCGCTACTCATCCATCAGGCTCTAACAGAAGCCGGCAAACCGGCCCCCCTTTGCATCAACGCCGGCATCGGCGGCAACACAGCCGCCGATATGCGAAAGCGTATTGATCGCGACATCCTCGCTCATCATCCGACGCTGGTCACGATCAGCGCGGGCATCAATGACGTGCTGCACAAAGTGCCCGACGCGGATTACGACGCTGACGTCACAGCCATCGCCGAACGATTGACCAAAGAACATATCCCGTTGATCGTCCTCACCACCAGCGTGCTGGACGCAAAGCATGCTGATGCCGACAAAAAGTTGGAAGATTATAACGCAATCCTCCATCGCATCGCTCAGAAGTACGGCGCGAAGGTGGCCGAGGTGAACGCGTTGATGCAGCAGGCCCGAACCGGCGGCACGGAAGTGTTGGAGGAAGACCACGTCCATCCCAATTTCGCCGGGCAGCAACTGATCGCCCGGGCCGTGCTGGATGCGCTGGGCAATAAGGATGTGCCGCTTCCGCAGAAGCTGAAGCTGGAACTTTGGCCGGGCGTGGTGCGCGACTGGCAGATCCGTATCGCCGGCGACAAAGAAGCCGCCTTGGATGGACAGACGGTTCAGACGGTGAAAGTGGACGATCGATTCAAGACGGTTCACGTCCCGGTGCAGGAAAAGCAGACACAGTGGTGGCTCGACAGCGAGCGGGAGCGCGGTTTCGTCGTCGGCCTGGATAAGATCGTCGGGCCGGGAAGATTGTTCATTGGCGTCGCCACAATCGAGTCGCCGGCGGCGCGGAAAACGTACATCAACACCGGCGCTGGGCTTCAATCCATCTGGCTGAATGGCCAGCTGATTTTCAAGCCCGATCGCGGCGTCTGGAACGGCTGGCACGCGGGGCGCGAGCGAATCCCGGTCGAGCTGAAGGCCGGGAGCAATTCAGTAGTCATCGAGACGGGGCGGGAATTCTTTCTGAGCGTCACGGACAGCGACCGCTGGTAGCAGCAACGCGCTGGTTTGATTCCAGTATCAACCAATGCAGTGCACCATCGGGTGCCTGCGAGGACATGACTCATGCTTGATCTAATTAATCGTGGCGGTTGGGCACTCTGGGTCATCACCCTCTGCTCGATCATCAGCCTGGCGGTGACGCTGGAGCGCTGGATTACGCTCCGCAAGGCCAACATCGATTCCGACGACCTTCTGGACCGCGTCTCCAAAGCGCTCGACCAGGGCGACCTGGAGGGCGCAACCGCGTTATGTGAAAGTGCCGCCGGTCCAGTCGCCGAGACGCTGGCCATCGGACTGCGCAAACTGATCTTTCTGGAAGAGGTCGGCAAGCGCCCCGAGGAGATCGAGCAGGGCATCGTGCAGGCGATGGAAGACCATGGCGTTCACGTCATGAGCTTTCTTGAACGCAATCTGACGGTGCTGGCAACAACCGCCAGCCTCGCTCCCATTCTTGGCATGATGGGCACCGTCGTCGGCATGATCCGTGCCTTCCTCTCGTCCGCGCAGGCCAACACCATGA
>JBBRHH010000020.1:0-23361 GCA_038222915.1 Tepidisphaerales bacterium | reverse complement strand
GTGCAGCGTTGCTTGCATCGAAATCTCGCGGCTCTTGGATACGAGGGACTCACCGATGGAGGGAGGGCATCCGCTGAATGGTGTGCTGACGACGGGCTCGTGGCATGTGGAAAGCGGCTCGGGCCTTTACCCCAACCCATTCGGGTCGGACCTTTTCCTGACGTTCTACCGCGATGGGCATGTGAGGATAGGGGTTGTTGCGCCGGAAGAAAAACGAAATTTGAGTGGGGCGTATTTGTCCGGATTGGACTACGGCTGGACGAACGAATCGGGCGTGCTGACGCTGACCTGGTCTTCCCCTTCTTTTACTTCGACGGCTGCGCAGCATTACAAGCCGTCGTTTGTTGTGAAAGAGCCGTGGGGGAATCGGCTTGAACTTTCGACGATGAACGGCGGGGGCGCCGCGGAGCAGACCTTTACTCTTCAACGGGTGCCGCGCATTGTCGGGTTCAAAACTTTGCGTCTGGTGCAGTACTCAATCTGGGCGATGTTCGCGACAGTGTTTCTTCTTCCCCTGGTTTGGTCGCGCGGGGTTGCGTGCGTCGGGCGAGGGCGGGCGTGGCTGGCCGCGTGGTGGAGGACATTGGTCACCGGCGGGGTCGCCTTTGGGCTGATGAGTATCCTGGCTGAGATGCTGTCGCCGCGGGAAACATTCCATACCAGCATTTTCTTCGCTATTGCGATCGGCGTTGGGGTTGGATGCCTTGTTGGAGCTGTTGTTGGAATTTTGACCGGATTGCTTCGGGCGTTTGTGGTTGGGGATGTTGGGCGGATTTCGGAAGGGAGTCGGCCATGAAGTATGCGTTTGCTTTTGTGCTGCTGGTGACGATGGCGGCGCGTGCGGCCGATGTGCCGAAGAAGGATTTGCCGTTAGCGGGCGAGGTGTTTTTGGTGGAGGGGCGGACGGCGTTTGTGATTTTGCCGACCGAGAAGAAGGAAGGGCTGATTCCGTGGGTTTGGTATGCGCCAACTTTGTCCGGACTTCCGGGGACGGAAGAGAAATGGATGTTTGGGCGATTTGCCAAGGCGGGGATTGCAATTGCGGGAATTGATGTGGGGGAGTCCTACGGAAGTCCGGCGGGGCGGGCGCTGTATTCGGCGTTCTATAAAGAGCTGACGGGCAGGCGTGGATTTGCGCCCAAGGCCGTGATGATGGGTCGCAGCCGCGGCGGGTTGATGACGCTTTGCTGGGCGGTGGAGAATGTGGACAAGGTGGCGGGGTTTGCGGGTGTATATCCTGTTTGCAATATCGCGAGTTATCCCGGGATTGGGCAGGCGGCCGGGGCGTACGGGATGACGGCCGAGCAGATGAAGGAACATCTTGCGGAACACAATCCAATCGACCGGCTGGAGGCGCTGGCCAAGGCCAGGGTGCCGCTTTTTGCGATACATGGAGATGTAGACAAGGTTGTGCCGCTGGACGCGAATTCGGGGGAGATGAAGAAGCGGTACGAGGCGCTAGGGGGAAAGATGCAACTCATCGTGCCGGCCGGACAGGGGCACAATATGTGGGCGGGGTTTTTCCAGAGCCAGGAACTGGTGGATTATGTTGTGGTGCAGGCAACGGGGAAACGGCCGGCGGCGACGCAGCCTGCGAAAGAGTAGGGAAACTGTCTCGAAACTGTCTCCTAATTGTCCTTCCTCCACGCTCAGATGGAGGTAACGAACACGGCGAACCGCCGCAAACTTTAAGGAGAGCACAATGTTTACGAAACGAAATCTGTCCATGTCGATGGCCGCGTTAATGCTGCTTCTCATGGTGGGCTGTCAGAGTGCGATGTCGCCGTCGCCGACAGCGGATTCGATGGCCGTGCCGCAGAAGGCGGTGGTGGTGGTTACCGGGAATGGTGGCGCGGTGACGGTGTTTGTGCCTTCGGCGGACACCGCGAATCCGGTCATGCTGTCTACTTCGGGCGGTGAGGCTTGCCCGGACTGCAAGGCGGCGGCCGCGAAGTATTTCCAGACGGGCGTGCTGGACCCGAAGTGCGCCAAGTGCGGCGGGACTCGGACGGCGACTGTGCTTGTGACGCCGAATGTTGGACACCAGTAGGTCTTGGATCAAGGGGGGTGCCTTTTCGACGGTTGCGGGACGAACGTTCCGGGGCTTGCCTCGCGGCGGATTGAGTTTCTGTCGCGAAGTGGGGACTCAGCGCGCTCACTTCGGGAGCGATCATGATCAATGTGAGATTCAAAACCTTGATGCTGTTATTCGTGCTCGTGGCTCTGGCGACCGGATGCACGAACACGGACCTCAGGAGATCTGAAATGAATACTTTGATTCCGTCGCGTGCTGCCGACGACTCTTTGGCTTTTGATCCCGCACCGGTTGTCGTACTGGCGTCGCAGGCTCCGGCGCGGCTTGTTGTCGACGCACCGCTGCCGCAACAGTTGGCGACGGGCTACGTTGTTCTGCGATACCGGACTGAAAATTTGCGAATTCTTCCGGTGTATGGGCCGGCGGCGCTGGCTATTCTGCCGCGGATCGGGCACCTGCATATCACAGTGGATGACGGTCCGTGGCATTGGCTGGATGCGAGCGGTGAACCGATCAGCATCAACGCCCTTTTACCGGGGCCGCACAAGGTTCTGATTGAGCTTGAGGATCCGACGCACAAGCTGATCGATAGTGCGACGGTTGCGTTCGAGATTCCGCCGCGGTTGGCGGCTCATCATTAGGTTGGATCGTCGTTACGGCGGAAAACCGACCTGCTTTCTTTGAGAAATTTTTGATCCGGTAAGTCACGCGCCCCGCGTGACAAGGCGGTCCTATGACTTTTCATGGAACGAAAAATTCGGGAATTGCGGGCCTGGCCGATCGATGGATGGCGACGCTGGCACATGAGCTGCGCAATCCGCTGCACGCGATCATGCTGGCTCTGGATGTTTTGCAGCCGGCGTGTGCCGACGATGCGGATGCCCGAGAGGCGCGCGACATCGCGGAGACGGTGTCGAAACAGATGGATCGGCTGGTTGAAGACATGCTGGATCTCTACCGGGCGGCCAGCGGGAAGCTAAGCCTGCGCAGCGAACTGGTGAATGTCGCGAAAGTCGCGGCCGGCGCGATTGTCACCGTGCGGCCTTTGCTGGCTGAGCGTGGGCACCAACTGTCTGTTTCGCTACCGTCTGTGCCGCTGTCGGTCATGGCGAGTTCATCACGGCTTCAGCAGATCGTAACCAACCTGCTGACCAACGCGGCCAAGTTTACCGACCGGGGCGGGAAGATATCGCTGAAGATTGAGGCGGCGGCGGACGTTCTTGTGGTGCGCGTGCGAGATAACGGCATGGGCATTGCTCCGGACATGCTTGGGCGGATTTTCCAGATGTATCAGCAGGTGGAGGGGCGCGCGGATGCTTATTGCGGAGGGCTGGGGATCGGTCTGGCGCTCGTGAAATCGTTTGCCGAGCTTCATGGCGGGAGCGTGGTTGCTTACAGCGAGGGGCTTGGCAAAGGCTCGGAATTTATCGTGCGCATTCCGTTTTCCGGTGATGGCGACCTGGCTCGATCGGCGTTGCCTGATCTCTTTACGGATGTCGCGACGCTTTCACACATGCCGGCTGAGCAGGCTGATTTTTTCAAACGTAACGACGGCGGTCAACACTAACTTTCATTGCTTAAGGAGAACTCCCATGTTCAAACGCATTCAATCTCTGTTGCTCGGTATTTCTTTCTTTGGAACTGTATTCCTGGCAAACGGGGCTGGGTTTGCCGCCGATGCGGCGGCCGTGCGATATCACACGGTGAAGATCGACGGGGTGGATATCTTCTATCGGGAGGCCGGTCCGAAGGACGCGCCTGCGGTACTGCTGCTGCATGGGTTTCCGGCGTCGTCGTTTATGTTTCGGAACCTCATACCGCAACTGGCGACGCGCTATCATGTGATCGCGCCGGACTATCCGGGGTATGGCCAGAGTTCTGCGCCGGATCATTCGAAGTTCAGCTACACGTTCGATCACCTGGCGAGCATGGTGGATCAATTGACGCAGGTGCTGAAGCTGCAGAGGTTCACGCTCTATGTCCAGGACTACGGCGCGCCAATCGGCTATCGCATCGCGGCGGCCCACCCGGAACGCGTGACGGGCATCGTTGTTCAAAACGGCAATGCGTATGTGGAAGGGTTGCCGGATGGTTTCTGGGGGCCGATCAAGGCGTATTGGGCGGATCATTCGGCAGCGAATCGTGCCAAGCTTGAGGGCGTGCTGACAGCCGACGGGTACAAGTCGCAGTATTTGACGGGCGTGAAGGATCCGACGGCGATCAGTCCGGACGCGTGGTCGTTGGATGCGGCGAATTTGAATCGGCCGGGGAATAAGGACGTTCAGCTTGATCTGTTACTGGATTATGGATCGAATCCGCCGCTGTATCCGAAGTGGCAGGAGTATTTCCGGACAGTGCAGCCGCCGATGCTGATTGTGTGGGGGAAGAACGACATCATTTTTCCGGCGGCCGGGGCTGAACCTTACAAGCGCGACATCAAGGACCTGGATTTTCATCTGCTGGATACCGGGCATTTTGCGCTGGAGGAGAGCGTCGATGAGATTGCCGGCCTGATGTCGAAATTCCTGGACACACATGCGGGTAGGCAGCAGGCGGCGAAAGCGCCGGGCGAGGCAGGACAAACGGCGACGAAGCCGTGATGCGTTGTTCTTTTGACCCGTCATAATTCTTAGCCGCGCCGCAAGTTTTGAGTGTTGCGGCGCGGCGATTGTTGTGGTGATCACGATGAAGAAGGTGATACTCTTGTGTCTGACACAGGCGAGGCGTGCCCGCGGAGAACGTCGTATGCGGAAGAACATGGATCGAGCGGAGACGCCGGAATATCCGCATGCGGGGCAGCCCTCGCAATATGAGCCGCAGCGTCTGAAGGTGGAGGATGTCGGTGCGCGAATATTGTTGATGCCGAGTTTGTAATGGATTGTTGGGAACGCATGCATGAACGAGTCTTCCGGCAAATTTCATGAGGGGGAGCGCGCCGTGCAGCGTGCGACGGGTGAGGAGGAGGTTGCGTTTCAGAACGCGCCGATGATCGGCGGGGCGGTAATGCCGGCGGCGCGGAAGTTTTTGCAGGCGCAGCGGATGTTGGTGGTTGCGAGCCGAGATGGAGAGGGGAGGCCGTGGGCTTCGATTTTGTTTGGTGCGGCCGGTTTCGTGTCGGACGAGGGTGGTGGGCAGTTGGTGACGGTCGATCGGACGATGGCGTTTGAGAATGCGCGGGATGTTCTCTGGTCGAATGTCTCGGTCGGCGCTCCGGTGGGGATTCTGGCGATTGATCTTTTGACCCGGCGGCGGCTGCGCATCAATGGTCCGGTAGAGGTTTTGACGGATGAGCAAATTGCGGTGGGTGTGGAACAGGCGTTTCCGAACTGTCCGAAATATATTCAGCGGCGCGAGCTTGGCGCGGTTGGGCCGCGCGAGGCGGGTGGGGCAGAGACGGCGCGCGAGGGAGTGGTGCCGGATGAGGCGCTGCTGGCGGCCGTGCGCGGCGCGGACACTGCGTTTGTTGCGAGCGGGCACCCGACGCGCGGGCTGGATGCTTCGCACCGCGGCGGATTGCCCGGATTCATTGAGGTTCTGTCGGCGGGCGTGTTTCGGATCCCGGATTATTCAGGAAATGGATTGTTTAACACGCTGGGAAATCTGTTCGTCGATGCGCGGTGCGGGCTGACGATTCTGGATTTTCAGGTTGGGCGGGTTTACCAGATGACGGGGGAGGCGGCGCTGCATCTGGAGGCGACGGTGGAGGAGGATGAGGCAGGGTGTACCGGGCGGTATTGGGATTTTACTGTGCGCGGGTGGCGATCGGCGGAGTTGCCGATCCGTGGCGCGTGGGAGTTTTTGGATCACTCGCCGTACAACCCTTCTGGGTCTTGTGTGCCGGGGCAGTCGTAGTTGGAGAGCCTCATGGCTGAGTTGGAACAATTTGAGGTTGTGATTGTCGGAGGCGGGAAGGCCGGGAAGACACTGGCTGGAGATCTCGGGCGCGCGGGGCGGCGGGTGGCGCTGGTGGAACACGGGATGATTGGCGGAACTTGCATCAATGTCGGGTGTATTCCGACGAAGGCGTTGGTGAAGAGCGCGAAAGTGGCGGAGCTGGTTTCTCGGGCGCATGAGTTTGGAATTCACGTTGACGGATGGAAGACGGACATGGCCGATGTGCTGGCGCACAAGGCGGCTGTGGTGGCGGGGATGGTGGAGATCAATTCGAACAATCTTTTTGGCGCGCTGGGCAATAACTTTATCTTTGGCGAGGTACGGTTTGTCGGGCAACGGACGATTCAAGTGACGCCGAATGGAAATGGACCGGTGCGATGGCTGAGCGGTGAGAAGCTGTTTATCAATCTTGGTGCCCGTCCCGCGATGCCTTCGATTCCAGGATTGCTGGAGGCGCGGCCACTCACGAGCGAGACGGCGCTGGAACTGGATCGGTTGCCGGATCACCTTTTGATCATGGGTGGCGGATATATCGGCGTTGAGCTGGGGCAGGTGTTTCGCCGGTTTGGCAGCCGGGTGACGATTGTGCAGCGCGGGCCGCATCTTTTGCCCGCGGAGGATGTGGACGTGTCCGAGGCGGTTGAGGGGATTTTTCGGGAGGATGGGATTGAGGTGGTACTGAATGCTGAGGTGGTGCGGGTGCAGTCGGATGAAACGGTGCGACTTCGCATGCAAACTGGGGGAAGGGAGAGCGAGGTGGAAGGGAGTGATTTGCTGGTTGCGACGGGCCGGGTGCCAATGACGGAGGGGGTTGGATTGGAGGCCGCGGGGGTGGAGGTGAATGAGGCTGGGTTTATACGGGTGAACGATCGACTGGAGACTTCAGCGCCGTCGACCTGGGCTCTTGGGGACTGCGCTGGAAGTCCGCAGCAGACGCATGCTGCGCTGGATGACTATCGGGTGGTGAAGGCGAATGTGTTTGGGAGCGGCGGGCGAAGTACTTCCAATCGGCTCATTCCACATACGGTGTTCATCGATCCAGAGCTCGGGCGGGTAGGGCTTACGGAGCGCGAGGCGCGGAGCAGCGGGCTCGAGATCAAGGTGGCGAAGGTGGCGACTTCGATGATCCCGCGGGCTCGGACGCTGGCGGAGACGCGCGGGTTTTTGAAGGCCGTGGTGGAGGCGGGATCTGGGAAGATTCTCGGGTTTGCGATGATTGGCGCGGAGGCGGGGGAGGTGACGGCTGTGGTGCAGATGGCGATGGTCGGCGGCCTACCGTTTACGGCGCTGCGCGATGGAATCCTGGCGCATCCTACGATGGCGGAGGGGCTGAATTATTTGTTTGGGGCGGGGATGGAGTAGGTTGTGCGGAGGATTTAGATTTCGATTCGAAGCGCAGAGAGTTCCTGGAACGTTCATTGAACTGCCGTTCAAATTCCTTGGACTTCTGAACTTTTTGCGGCTTTGGCCAACTTCATCGTTTATGAGAAACCACCGTCAACGTCTGACACGCTCCTGGTCTGGTAGATGCTCAAGAATGCTCTGCCTGTTGGTATTCATTGGTGGTACGGGGGGATGCGGGACCGAATTTGTGCCGGTGCCGGACGTGGAGCAGCAATTGTTCGTGCGGGTGAGGCCGGTGGCGGGGTTGGTATTTGAAATGCCCGATGGAGTGCGCTATCGACTTGCGGGGGTCGATGAAGGCGACCTATCAGATAGCCAGCGGGCGCGGTTGTCGAAGCTGGTGGCGGATCGATTGCGCCAGCCGGTCCGTGTCTATCCTTTGGAGGCGACGAATCTGGCGCGGGTGGAACGGTCGGATCCGCGTTGGAACATTGGATTCTCGGAGGCAATTTCATTGCCGGTGTTCCATTGGCACAAGAAAATCTATCCGGTGCGAGTGAACATTGGGGAGGAAGTCGCTCACGTTTTCGCTGACGAGGCGTGGAAACGTGAGGAATCGCCGGCTTCTCCGCCAGGGTGAATTGGGTTGGGTCCGAAAAAGTAAGGGGATGAACGGAGTTCTCTCCAACGTCGATTACAAGTCAGGTTGCGCCCGAACGGCCTGAGGTTGGCCGGCCTCTTCAATGCTCGGAAGATTGGGATCCAGGAAGCCAAGCGCGTGCGGAGGTTTGATTACTCTGACGCCGGCCTTTTCCTGCTGCTCGTGAATCTGTACGTGAAGCTGGCGCATTTTCGTCCAGTGGTGGCGGGGGCGGTAGTGGTGCTCGGCGTGGTAGCCGTTGTTGAACCAGATCCAGTTGTAGAGCCGGCCGTAGCTGCTGACGCACCAGGCGATGGTCAGGTCGGGGTTGCCGCCGAAGTGTTTGTAATAGCCGTTCAGAGACGAGAACGAGTGGCCGAGGTAGTAGCACGGGATGAAGAAAAGCATGAACTTCCAGCTCAGGATGAACCCGGCGATGAACATGCAGACGGTGAGGGTGATCTCGAGGACGCCGAAATGGGCGTCGGCCTAGCTGTTCTTTTTGATTTCTCGGTAGGTGGTGGCGATGTCGTCCCGGAAATAGCTGTAGAAGGTGTAGGCGAGGACGCCTTCGGGCTGGCCGTCGTGGCCGTGGCGATAGATGGAGAGCCAGTCAATGGTGTCGCCGGATTCGTCCTGGCGGTCGCTGTTGCCGATGTGGTGGCGGCGGTGAACGCATTCGTAAAAAACTTGGGAAAAGCCGCAGGCCAGCGATTCAAGAACGCTGAATGCGCGGTTGAGCAAATCGGAGCGAAAATAGGGGTTGTGGATGAAGTTGTGGGAGATGCCGTTGATGTTCCAGGAGATGCTCACGGCGTAAGCAAAGCCCATCGGAAGCATCACCCACCAGGATGCGCCGCGTTTCCAGAGGATGAACATCGCCACAATAAACGCGGCGTGCGCAACGGCCGCGAGAACCGGGATGATGTCCCAGTTGGAATACGCAAACAGGCCTTTGGATCGCTTGGCTTCAGCCATCGGAATTCATCGTAAACCAGATCGGCCGGTCAATTCAATGCAACCAATATGTCGCAGGAGGTCTATTCCTGGGCTGCTGCAGCACCGTCGGCAGATGGCATTGGCGTTGCCTTGATCGTTCCGTCCTGTTCCTTACTGAGGAGCTCGATCTGTTGTTCGGCACTATTCAATACGGTGCGGCAATACCCGATGAGGAAGACGCCGCGCTCGTACTTGGCGAGGGATTCTTCCAGGCCAACCTCGCCGCGCTCGATATCGGCAAGTATGGCTTCCAGTTCGCTTTGTGCGTCTTCGAATGATTTGGGCGGAACGATGTTCTTCTTGGCCATCGGGCCGATTATATGCGATGGCGATGAATTGAGCGCAATGCGGAAAGGGACGGATATACTCTAAGTGATGCGGCCTATCACGATGTTCACGATCGCGTTCCTTACGCTACTGAGCGGCGTCGCTCCGGCGGCCGATCCTGCGAAGGACAGGGAGCCGAAGCCGAAGATAGCATTTTTCCCAATCGCCGGTACGGCCAAAGAGTCCCTGCGCGAAAAGGTCTGGGATGCGCTGCGCGCAAAGCTCGATCGCACCCAGGTGTATGAGGTGATCGACGGGCCGCAGATGATCGATGTGGTGGGGGAGGCGAAGGACCCGATTACGTTCAACACCGAGCCGGCGGCGGTGAAGGAACTCGCCGCGACGCTTGACGCGAAGGTGATTGTCTGGGGAGAGATGAACGGCTCGACGCTGAAACTCAAGATATTGGATCTGCGCGAGAAGGAGCCAAAGCCGCGGACAGTCGAAAAGGCGGTCGTTGAACCAACCGATCTGCGTTTTGTGAACGAGCAGATTCTGGAATCGCTTCCGGGCGTGGGAAAGTTTGAGCATCCAGTTGAGGAGAGCGTATCCAACGATGCCGAGGCGGCCGCGCTCTGGGATAAAAATCCGAATCTGGTGAACAACGGAGATTTTTCAAAGGCAGGCGGATGGGAGGGAATACTGCAGTCGGAGCGGTACGAAGTCGTTGTCAGCGACAACAAGCCGGCGGTGGACAAAGTCAACATTTACCGCCTGAAAGACGGCAGCCGGATCAACAACGTGCTTTCCATGACCCTGTCATTCGACACGGCGCAAGCGACGGGACTGGCCTGTTTATCCGCCCCGATTCCGATTGATGACAGCCAGCGATATCGGTTGAAGTTCCGGTACAACAGCACCGGCCCGGTCCTGCACGTGTTTGTGAAGGGGTACACGATGGAGAAGAACATCAAGGGGGAAACGGTGGAGCGGGAGTGTTACCGCCGTCAGGTCCCGCCGAGCCCGGCAACGGGCGGTAAATGGGCCGAGATCATCGACGATATGAACCCGCAAAACGTGACGTTTCCGGTGACGCACGTGCGGATCGATCTGTATGCGTATCTCGGGGAGGGGTTTGTGATGTTTGACGATGTGATGTTGAAAGCGGTGGGAAAGAAAACGCACGTTGCGCACGACGAAGCGATCAAGCTCTCGACCACCAAACCGGCAAAGGGAAAGTCAGAGTGAAACCGCTTTCAGAATCGGCCCATTCGGGGCCGTCCGGGAGCTCGCAAGCACGAATTCAATATCGAACTGAGAAATAATCAGTCGGGAACGGCCAACCCGACGTACCCGCGCTACGCTCAATCACTCGGAGCAAATCCATTCCGATTAATCGGGCTCGCCTGGCTCAGTTCCACCTGGCTCGTATCCACCTTGATCGGATATTTCTTCGCACAAGCTATGCACGCCGTGGCCGTCGGCAGTGCCTCCAGTCTCGCCGCTGCGATAGGCTGGCCGCAGATACTGCAAAGGCGATGCGGTGCGTGATGCTGTTTGGACATGCTGGCTCCTTCGTTGTTTCATCCATCTACTGCAAATGGAGAGCCAGAAAATATTGCCTCACCCCGATTGCGCCGTCTTCATCAGCTGCTGGATTGCGGCCTCCAGCTTCCCGGTCAAGTCCGTCGCGGCCGATCGCGTTCGCCCCGTCTCCACAATCGGACGCAGGTCCATCGGCTCCCCAAAAATCACCCGCGCCTGCCGTTTCCCCTTCGGCTGGGCCGCCCCCAAAATGTCTTCCTCAAATTTCTCCATCGTCTCGGCCATCCGCTCGATCGACGGCTGCTCCGAGACATAGTCGCCGGGATAGCTGTACAGCGTCATTACCAGCTGCACATCGTCCAGCGCGGCCCGCGCGTCCGTCTGCTTATCCTCGGCCGCGTTTTCATCGTAGAGCGTTTCGAGAAGATGCCGCCGAAGATTCTTAACGCGCAGCGGCACCGAATCTTCAGGGTGCGTCCCCTTGAGGTGAAGCGTCTCGTTCCGCTCGAGCAAAGTATTGATCAACGCGCGAAGACGGGTCGGAAGATCGCCCAGGGCCTCGTTCGACTGGCCAAGCTTCTCTTTCTCCTTAAGGGTAAGCATCATGTCGCCAAACCGAATCATCCGCTGGTGCAGCGGCAAGTTGGCCGGCTTCATCGCGACGCGCTTTTCCAGCGCGTCCATCGCCTCTTCAAGCTCGGCCGTAATGTCTTCCACATATCGATAACGGATCGCCGTAGGCACGATCCACACATGCGCCGCGGCCTTCGCCTTGATGATGTCGCGCTGGGCGCTCAGCGCCATGAACGCCACCCCTTCGCGCAACGGCGTCAGCCGCGCATTCGTGTGATAAATCTCCCCTTCAGGAAACACCACGAGATTCTTGTTACTCGCCAGTAATTCCATCGCCGTCCGCATCGCCCGCCGGTCGCACCCCTCGCGATCCACGCTAAACGCCCCCATGCGCTGCAGCACGAAACCGTCGATCCCCGAATGCGTCTGAAAAATCTGCCACGCCGCCATGAAATAAAACCGCCGCTCAAGCTGCCGCGCCACGTCCATCATCACATGCGGATCGCTGTCGTGGCTATGGTTGGGCGCGATCAGCACGCCGTCGGTCTGCGGGATGCCGGTCAGATTCTCCGCCCCTTCAACAATCACTTCATCAATGCGAAACTGCCGCTTCAGGAAGAAGCGGCGCAACGGGCTGAGGGTAAGGCTCCAGAAGCGATTGGGCTTGGGAGGCCAGAACTGCGGCGCGGCGGTCGATACGAGGGGATCCCACATGCTGCGGAGTTTACCTCCGATGATCATTGTTTGCTTGATCGGCGCGCACAGCGGCCGGCGCCTTACTTCAGCTCTACAGTCCAGTAGGCGTTGTCCAGAAACTGTTTCCAGCTCCAATACCGCTGATCCGCCAGCCGGATATTAATCACCGGGCTGCGCCGCGGCTTCACCGGCTTGCTGATCAGTTGCATATGCGCCTGCACCGGCGTTCGGCCGCCCTTGCGCACGTTGCACTTCACACAGCAGCAAACGATGTTCTCCCAGGTCGTCTTGCCGTTCTGGCTGCGCGGAACCACATGATCCAGCGACAACTCGGTTGTCGGGAATTTCTTGCCGCAGTACTGGCACCGGCTCGAATCGCGCGCGTAAATGTTGCGGCGGTTGAACTTCACATCCTGCCGCGGCAGTTTCTCATACACCAGCAGCCGGATGATCCGCGGCACCGCGATCTGAAAACGCACCGTGTGAATCCAGTCGTGGTCCTCAGGCTCAAACTCGGCCTTCAGCATCGACAGCTCCCGCCAGCTGTCAAAGTTAAAGTTCTGCCACTGGCTATGCCCGGCCGCGTCCGTCTCAATGTGCACAACCTCGGCCAGCTCCTTGCAAAGCAGCGAGAAAGCCCGGCGCACATTGATGACACGAATCGCCTGATAGTATTTGTTTAGAACCAGGACGTTGGCGTTAAGCGCGGAACCACCCGCTGCGCCGCCGGCACCGAGCGAAGGGGAAAATGCGCTGGGATCCAGGTTCATACGGCCGCCGCTTGCGGATCTGCGGAATCCCCAACTACCCCGTCTCCAATGCCGGTTAGACAATGCGGAGGGAAAAGTCGTGTCCACAGCCCGTGCGACTGTCACTATTCTACACACCTCGGTTACCGGACGCCAGTGTCCCCTCTTTCTCGTAATCTGACTCTTGCTCTTAATCATCTTCCCAAATCCTAATCTTCATCCAACTCTTACTCCGCCCTCACTCCCGCGAGCCCGTCGCCACGTCGCCCATGTCAGCACCCACCAAGCCCACCGCTATGTCGCGACTCTCACCGAAAGCGGACGCCGCCACAGCGAACGGTTCTGACCGGCCGCGCCCCTACAAGATCTTTTGAATCTTCTGAACCGCGTCAGCACCCTCGCGCGACACCAGAGACGAGAGACGCGGCAATCGGCTTCAGACCTTCAGATCCCTTTTTCGTCCCCGCGGAGAGGGATTTACATGCGACCAGTCAATTTCTCTTCTCGCCGGGCAGTGCGGCGCGCCAGCCTTCATGAAGAAGGCCGTGAAGCTCTGCTACAACTTCGGCCTGGTCTGCATGATCGGCGATGTTTACGTTTTCTTCTGGATCGTTTAAGTGATCGTACAGTTCCAGCCGTTCGAATTTGCTGGCGGGGACGGTCCACTCAACGAATCGATAGCGGTCGGTGACCAACGTACGGCCCATGCCGTCGCCCTGTTGCGGAATGTGGCGCGGGAACTGGCTGAAGGCGGCTCGCTTCCAGGGCTTTTGCGGCTGTTCCATCAGCGGGACGAAACTGATTCCATCCAGGTTGTTGGGTGCTCCCACGCGGCAAAGCTCGCACAATGACGGGTAGATGTCGACAAATTCGACCAGGCCATCCGTTGTTGTTCCCCCAGGATGGCCGGGCGCGCTGACGATGAGCGGCGCCGCCGTCGCGTGTTCGTAGTTGGTCTGCTTGCACCAAAGGCCATGTTCGCCCAGGTGCCATCCGTGGTCACCCCAGAGAACAACAATCGTGTTGTCGCGCAGACCCAATCGATCCAACTCCCTCAGCACGCGTCCCACCTGGGCATCCGCGTAGCTGACACAGGCGTAGTACCCATGCGTCACCATCTGCGCCTGCTGTGCCGAGAGCGGCCCTTCCCGCGGAATGCCTTCGTAAGCGCGGAGTTCGCCCCACGGCGTTCCCGCAAATTTTGGAGCGCCGGCTGGCATCTCTGGATTGTCGGCCGGCTTGAACTGCGTTGCTTTATAGAGATCCCAATACCGATCGGGGGCCACCAGCGGCAGATGCGGTTTGTGAAAGCCCACGGCAAGAAAGAAGGGCTGAGCGTTTGCGGCCGCGCCGCTCAGCACCCCAAGGCGCTCAACCGCATGATCCGCGATCTTTCCATCGATCAATTGGTTGTCAGGCACGTTGGGCGAAGCCCACGCTTTCATGTGCTGGCGCAGCAGGGGATCAGCGGCCGCAAGGGGCTCTTCCGTATCGCCTGTCTCAACGTTGTTGAGCCATGTCGGGATGCTCCATGAAGGCTTGTCGTCCAGGGATGTGTGGAAGACCTTCCCCATCGCCTCGGTGTGATAGCCCGCGATCTTGAATTGTTGCGGTAACGTGACGACATTCGGCAGATTGGTGCGAAAGGAAGTCGTCTGATCGTAGCAGTGTGTGGTGTCGGGCCGAAGGCCGGTGAGGACTGATGTACGCGACGGCGCGCACAATGCCTGCTGGCAGTAGGCGCGGCCAAACGTCGTCGAGTGCGCTGCGAGCTTGTCGATGTTGGGCGTTATTGCAATGCGGTCGCCATAGGCCCGCATCGCCGGTCGAAGATCGTCCACGACGATGAACAGCACGTTGTACTGCTGGATTTTCTTTCGAGGAACTGTTGAGGCAGGAAGAGCGGACGGCGGCGGAATTAACGCCGTCTTCGCAGGCTGTGGTTCTTTAGCAAAAACCCGATGCAAGGACTCGCCGGAGAAGAACACGAGGGCAGCAAGCGCCGACACGACGAGCAACAGAAATCCAGAACGAATCATCGGAAGATCGTTGACTGTTTGCGCGACGCCGTCAATCCGGCAATTCACTCTCTCATCAGGCCGTCACTCTACCGGCGTCAGGCTGACATTGATCTTGCGGTAGTAAAGTCCCGTCGTGCCCTCAAAGCCGGAGTCGGTGCCGACCATCAGCCACAGCCGCCCCTTCGCGTCGGCCGTGACGATTGTTGTGTAAACATGGCGGCGGCGAAGGAAAACGTAGCTGGCGGTGTCGGTTCCATTGCCGATGTCGCCAACAACGGACGCGGCCGGACCGCCATTCGCCTGATTGCTTTCGTCCACGTGCTGAGTGGCGAGCAGATGTTACCACCTGCATGGGGGCAACGGCTTTTTGGCCGAGCAGTATTGACTTAGATTGATCCGTGCGAGGGGCGTATCGTCAAGAAGGAGCTACGGATGAGCAACGGGAATCCGCGACGGCCGTTTCTAAGGATGCTTCTGTTGCCCACGATCGCCGCGTTGGGATATGTCGGATCGATGCCGCCACGTGCGATAGCGGCTGATCGGACCGTGGACAATCGTGTGGGATCGGATGGGGCGATCGGTTTGGAAGAGTTTGAACGACTGCATCGGGAGGTTCAGCCCCCGTCGGTCGAGGAGTGGCGATCGATCTCCTGGAAGACGTCGATCCTGGATGCGGTTGCCGAGGCTCGTGCGAGTGGTCGGCCGATTTTACTTATTACAACAAACGGACATCTGCTCGGCTGTGGCTGAGCGAATGTCCTTGGCTTCCGTGTGAAGCTGAACGAACCTGAGCTGGCCGAGCTGATACGAACGAAATTCGTCGCGGTGGCGGTGTATCACGCTGCGGCGGTGAAGCGGAAGGATGCTGAAGGGGATCTGTACCGTCGGCTGCAGGCTGACGACCGCTTTACGGTGAAACAGCCTAACGCGGCGGTTTGCCTTGACGCCAACGGAATGCTACTGGGGTTTGTCAACGACCCGACGGGGCATGTGCAGCCGATGCTGGAGGGGGTGCTGCGGGACTTTAAGGCTCCGGCGACGCAGCCGGTTGAACTGGTTAAGCGTCCAACGGTTGTCGAACTTTTCCCGCACGAGGGGACAACTCCGGAGGTTTGTGAGCGGGACTTAAAGTGGGCGCCGAAGCCGCCGACGGGTGGGCTGGTGGTGCAGGCGAACAGTAAGAATCTCGATGCCCATCCGCCGGGTCGGCCGAGCTTGGGTATCGGGCGGGGATGCCTGTGGGTCCGTAAGGACGAAGCCGAGGCATTGGTGAAGGGGACGTTTCCCGACAGTTTGAAGGTGCGGCTCGCGCGGTTTAACGTGTGGGACAACAGCAAGGGCAGGGCCGGCGTTTGGAAGTCTGCGGATGTGCACGAGCTGAAGTTGAACCTGGAGGATGGGCGTGTGTCCGGCACGATTGTGCTGGGGGAGCCGGGGCAGGCGCGCGGGGCATGGTTCCGCGGGACGATGCTTGGTTTTGTTGAGACAAAGGGCGGCGTGGTTACGCGTTTCGACCTGGTGATCCGCGGCGAGGGCCGAATCGCGAATGGCGACGATGGTGCGAAACCGACCCACGTAGCGATGGCGTTTCGGCTTGCGGATCCGACGGACATGGCTTACGACGTCACGCCGTCGGGGTACCTCGCCGCGCAAGATGAGTACCTTCGATAATCCTCACCGCCGTAACCCCATCAGATCCGTAGGTTCGTCGTGATGCACGCCCTGCGCTGTGAAATAGCCCGACTGCATCCTCTTGCTGCGGTTCGACAGTCCGATGAATACAGCATCATTGCGACACCATCATGAGAGCGTATACAAGCGCCAAACGGCAGCGATTAGATCACGCAGTGTGATCGACAACCGTCCCCTTGCCCGGCTCGGAGGATTTGGGCTGCGTGGCCTCGGTCTGTTGCTGCTTGGCGAGCAACTGTTGGAGTTTGCGTTTGGCAACCGGGTCACCGCGCTGCGCCTCGCGGGTCGTCGTCTCTCGCGACTCGGCCGCCTCCTGCGCTGCAGAGGCCAACGTACTGGTCGTGGAATTACTGCCCGATGCGACCTTTTGCGATGACGAAATGAATGCCGAGCCGATTGTGCTGACAGCCATGGAAATCCTCGTAAAATTTTGGATCCGTACGCAAGCACTATCGACTGAATCGGGAAGGGACCGCTCTATTTTTGCGCTAAATCCATCGACGACGGAGCTTCGATTTGGTGGGTGTCACTGAACTTGCAAAATGGGTTTTTCTAGGTGTCGCGTTAATGACAAAAGAAGGCCCGTCAATGCAAGGACGGCGCGACTGGTCCGCCGCGGCCAGTTCACTCGGCATCGGACAGACCAGAGCGTCAATCGCGCGTCGCGCGAGCTTAACTCTGAGTATTTGGCCTGGGTGCAGCACAATGCTCGTGGAGTACCTAGCGCCACTATCGATGTGAAGAACGTATCATCGCCTGGCGTGCCGTAACCGATGGATCAGTTCTCCCCGGTTCTCCGCATCACCATCCGATCATCTTCCACGCGTAGCTTTCTCGCGCGGCAGTCATGCTGCCCCGGTTCTTGCTCAGGCTGTGAGCCGTGTTCCAGATTCATCATCGCGAAAGGGAAGTGTATGAGCGGGTACGTTTGTGCATGTGGCAACGCGATACAGGCCAATAGAGAAAATGTCCCGGGCGAAATCTGCGAACAATGCGCTGCATGTCGCTCCGCCCGACGAGCAGTGGGAATATTCTGGGGAGCATTGCTGCTGGTAACGCTCATCGTCCCATGGGGAATGTATGGACAAAAATTCCTTTGGTCGTGGCATCTCTTCAATCACCGCCACGCAACTGCACTTCGCGTAATGCTGGTGGGCGCATGGTCGACTGGACTGGTTCTGATCGTCGCAAGCGTCGCCTATCACAGGTCCAAGCTTGCGATCACCTATATTCTCGCAGGCGGAACCCTCTTAACGCTCTACCTCGTCGCCACCAACGCCAGTCCCCTGCCGTGGCGTGTTTTTGTTCCCATCCAGAGCAATCAACGCTGGGTAACAGCAGCCGGTGCAATTTCTCTCGCACTGTTTCTGATAAGTGCCCGCCTCGCGACCTGCGCCACGGCAGCGGTCCGCATGCTCCGGATCGTGACATCTTTGGCGGTGACCATTGCCACAGTCATCGCCATTCGGCAGAACTCTGTCGCACTCAACTCCGGTGCCAGGGTATGGACGATCGCAACATGGATAGGCCTCGCACTAGGCCTTGCCTGTTCCTGGTCCACATTGCTGGCCTGCGCCTTGAATCTCATCGATGCGCTGTCCGCGGCCTCTGACAATCGTCGATTCCGCCTCGCCTCACGCCTCATGCTCACAGCACTGCTTTTGTTGTTCGTCTGGGGAATCGTGGGTCCGGCAATCGCCGCCGGTTCCATCGCAACGATCCTCGGCCCGCTCAACAATCAAATACTGCTGGCGGGCGCATCCCTCGTTATCATTGAAGGCATCGTTTACATCGCCGCGCAGGCCCTCCCACGGCGACAATCACCTTCGATCAATCAATCGGCTGCCCCTTCACGCCTCGGCCATTGGGTCGCCGCGGCCGTCAGCCTCCTTATCGTTTTTGGCATCGAGGCCGCGGCCCCTAAGAAACACCTCGCACAAGATACATCGCTGGCAGGGTCAATCCCTTTGAAAACCGGCGACTGGTCCCAGTGGTGTGGCGGCCCCGACCGAAACATGGTGAGCGGCGAAAAAGGGTTGCCCATCAGTTTTGACGAGTTCACAACAAAAAAAACTTCAAATCTGACTAACGTGAAATGGGTCGTGAAGCTGGGGGCGCAGACCATGGGTAGCCCTGTGATCAGCGGTGGAAAAGTATTCATCGGCGGCAGCTTGCCGGGTCACGCCGGCGTTCTCTGGTGCTTTCGAGAATCTGATGGAAAACTCCTGTGGCGAATGCGATCGCCATATATCACTGGCCTCTACGGCGACTCGTTCGGCATCTGCGCCACACCGACCGTCGAAAGCGATCGCGTCTTCCTTCCAACTCATCTTGGAGATGTGCTGTGCCTCAACGCCAACGGAATGGCCGACGGCAACCTCGGCCCGTTCAAAGACGAAGCGAACTATTTTGCCTCGGATCGAAGCAGGACCAAGTCAGAGATCGCCCAAAACGGTTCCCGGATTGTGGAGTGGACAGAGGGTCAACCCGCCACGCTCGGCCCGCTGGACGCCGATGTGATCTGGAAATTCGACATGCTGCGCGAGGTTAACTGCTGGCCGTTCAACGCGGTCAACGCATCGATCCTGATCCGCGGCGACCGATTGTACGCCGCCACCTGTTCCACCATCAGCGAGGCCGCCGAAGGCAGCACCGCCGCGACGATTGAGGCTTGGAAGAAACAGAATCAAAAGCAAGGCTATGACTCACCAAGTCTAATCGTGCTCGATAAGAACACGGGCAAGCTTCTCGCCAGGGAGGAAGAAGGCATTTTCGATCACACGTTTCACGGCGCGCACTCTTCTCCGGCACTGGGCGTCATCAATGGCAGGGAATTGTTGATTTACGGATCGGGTGGCGGCACCTGCTACGCCTTTGATCCCAACTTCAGCCCTGAACCGGATGGCAAACCCGGAAAATTGAAATTGGTCTGGAAATTCGATTGTCTCGCCGCCGCCAGCTACGGCCCAACGTTCCGAGTCGAACGTCTCAAGAATGCCGAGATCCTCGCCACGCCGGTGATCCACAACAATCGCATTTACGTTTCAATAGGCAATGATCTGATCCACAGCGGCGCAGAAGCCGGCGCTGGGCGTCTGATCTGTATCGACGCAACCCAGGCCGGCGACGTCACCAGCACCGGACGTCTCTGGTCCTTCGACGACATGCGATCCAGCAGTTCTACCGTCGCCATCGCGGATGGCCTGCTCTACACGGCCGATGCCAGCGGCGTCATCTATTGCTTCGACGCTGAAACCGGCAAGCTCTATTGGACGCATACCACCACGCCAGTCTGGTCAAGTCCGCTGGTGGCGGATGGAAAAGTGTACGTGGGAACGCACCTCCACGGATTGCTGATCTTCGCGCATAGCAAGGAAAAAAAATTGCTGTCCAATCCGATGCCCACGGGCGATATCGTTGCCTCACCCACCGCCGCCAACGGCACCTTGTACGTCGCAAACCACCGATACCTCTATGCCCTGCAGCAAGGAAAAACAGGAGGGCTGGTCGCCCACGGAGATTGACACAACTACTAATCCTAATCTTCATCCAACTCTTAATCCGCCCTCACTGCCGTAAGTACAACCCACGTCGCGGCCCGGTTGGTCCATGAGAGCGCCAACGCAAATGCCGCACAACCCGGGCGATGCATAAAGGGCGGTGACGCCGTTTACCGTGAGGGTAAGGCAACCATCACGTATGTAGAGGTCCAAAAGCTCCACAAAGAGCAACCCGCGAGCGCGCAAACGTGTAGTGAACAAGCGCCACGAAAATGAAAGCTCGCTTCTTCATTGTGCAATCGGCGACGGCACCATGCCGCATTCAGGGCATTGATGTGGGGAACCCCGTAGGTCGTAGCCGCAAACAACGCAACGCCCGGGTGCGTGACGCAATTCTTGACGACGCCGTTGCACGAAGCTGCGCATGCGGTAGAGGGGGATCGTCATAAACAAGACGAGGAAAAACCAGTAGGGGGCCGTTACCGACGCGCACCGTTCGCGGTAGGTGCCGATGTCGTAGTTTCGTCGAAAAAACTCGAATCCCAAACCCGTCGACACCGAATCCCCGTCCCTCACGTACCGTTCGTAAGGGTAGGGGCGCGTCCCTGGGTCATAGCTGCTGTGCGTGATAACCGGCTGAAGCGCCAAATCTGCCGCGTCGTAGGAATCTGTGAACCTGCCAACCAACACGCGAAGGCCGCCGGACGCTGACCAGAACTGAAGGCAATCCATTTGCACGTTGGTCCGCCGACAGATGAGCACTGTGTCACCTGTTGATCGGGCGCGCCGCCACGCGACCCCCACGCCGACGGCGAGAGCTAGCGACCCGATGACGAAAAACGTTGCTGCGCACTGCCGGAAACGCGGCCCCGCCAAACTTCGCTTTCGCAACGTGGCGCGGTTCGTCCGGGTCACTGATCTGCCGCTCCGTCGGGGCGCGTGTTGCTCTTGTCGACATCGAGATGTTCGAGGGGTTCTTCCTTCAACTCGAGTAGCTGGACCCCGGCGCTACGTCCGTCGTTCGCCGGGGTGGGGACGCGGTAGTAAATCGTTGCGGGCTTTATCCCCTTGTCGACCCGGTCGACGCGGAAACTGCCGCCCCAGGCGCCGAACACTTGCCCGGCAACGCCGTTTCGGATCATACCGCCGAACTGAGCCTGACCCGCGCCGATCGTGACCTTCACGATGCCCGTTTCGCCTTCGCGAAGCGCCCCGCTGTGGACGGCGGCCGTGTCGATGGCCGAATCGTCGGTGTAGACGTCGGTGCCCCACACGATGCCGTTCGTCGTGCCAGTCGTCTTCACGTAGATCACCTCGCCGACCTTGCCACGCAGCGCCTGGAGGTTGGGGGCTATGGGCAGCTTGTCGTCCTCGGCCGCATCCGTTTTGGCACCCGGCCCCTGTTCCCCGCGGAAAACGTGACCAACGCTCGCGTCCGAAGGCGCTTCGCCATTCCGCTGGCGCGCGGGGTTGCCGAGGATCTCATAGCTCCCCGCGTATGGCCCGTATTTCATGCTGGTCACCCCGTTGCGAAGCGAGCCGGAGTAACTCGGCTGACCGGGCCGTATGATCGCTCTGACGAAACCGGACTCGCCGTCTCGCAGGACACCCGCGTGGACGACGGCCGCCGCGAGCGATGAATCATCCGTGTAGACGCCGTCGCCCCAGACCGAGCCGGTGGCCCGGCCTGTAACTTCGATGAGCACGGTGGCATCGTTGCGGCCGCGCAGGCCGCCTAGTTCTCCGACGCCAATGGAATCGGTCGTCACGCCGTTGCCTTTGGTCACGTCGTCCGCCGCTTCTAATCGGAAGCTCCCGCCGAAGGCCTTGTAAGCTTGGCTCGTGATGCCGTTACGCTTTGACCCAACGTATGAGGCCTGACCCGGGAGAAAGTGGATGCGGACGAGCTGCCGCTCACCCGGCTTTACGAGGCCGGCATGGACTGCCGCGGCGCCAGGGAGCGAATCGTCCGTGTAGACGCCGTCACCCCAGATCCAACCACTTTCGGCACCGGTCACGACGAAAAGCATCGATTTTCCTGCCAAGGCGCGAAGCCCGGTCAGGTTCTTCGGCGGCCCGTCTAAGCCGTGTGCTGCAACGGCAGCGGCATCTGCCTGCACGGGTGCCTGTTCGAGTGCACCGAACCCATTCAACTCATCTCGAACGGCTGCCGCCTCGTCAGTCTTCCCCTTCGCATCGTACATCTCGGCAAGGGCGCGAAGTTCGCTGATTGCGGAGCGGCGCTGCAAAGTCACGCGGCGTTCCGCCTCGGAACGCACGGACGCCGCCTCCTCGTGATAGCGGTCCCTGACCGCACGTGCTGCCTCGGGTAGAGGCATCGCCGGATCGGAATTCACCAGGGGATCGCTCGCGGCGCGCTGAGACCACGCAGGCAAGGTCACCATCACGATCATCGCAACGGCAAGTAAACCGATTCGCGGAAGCCGGGACGGGATATGTTCTCGCAAGATCATGGTAAGTCTCCTCTGTAAAAATTGGCGGTCCCTTGTTCCAACGCCTAACGCAGGCATCGATTTGGCCGCGTGCCGCTGAGACATGCGTTCGCACACGGAAATGAGCGCTTCGGCGTACGTGCGACGCTCGTTGGGAAAGGCGTTCACCACCCGGGCGTCACACGCGAATTCGGCGTTCTCGCGCAGTTGCCTGCGGGTGTACCAGTAGACCGGATTCCACCACCACGCGCAGCCGGCGATGAGTTCGAGCCAACCGACTAGATGATCGCGTCGGCCCAGGTGCGACAGCTCATGCACGATCAAGGCTTGAGTCTTCTCGTCGTCCGCATCTCCTGAAAGCTCCGTGGGCCACAGCAGCCGCGGCCGGATGAGGCAAAAAATGAGCGGCGACTCGATGCCAGTGACCAGGCGTGGCTTCGCGTTTGGAAGTCCGAACTCTCGGGCGACCTGTTCGACGCGATTGCAAAGCGCTTCACCGGCCGGGACCGAGCGACGGACCATGGACCATGCGCGCCAGATTCCTAGCCCCTGTACGGTCGCAAACACACATCCCCCCACAAACACGATCGCAACGGCCCAACGGGATATCGCGTGCCAATTCCCCATCAATTTAGCCAGTACATTAGGTCTTGCTGGTGAAGGCGAAGCGGCAACGACGTCTGCGGATCGTTTGAATGAAGCGTGTTCCCTGGACGACGTGAGCGGAGCGAGAGGTCGGCCGGCACCATCGTCAATGTTGCCGTCTAACGGATCGTCTATGCGCTCACTATTCGAAGTTCTCCCGTCAGAGAGAAGATCGCGCGCATCCGCCGGCTTCGTCTCTACGGAAGCAGACGGCAATCCGACGCTGCTCGACCAAACGGGCACACTCCACGGCCAAACGATGAGGGGAGGCGCTACCAGCTTCAACAACACCAATAGCCAAAGCGCGT
>JBBRHH010000019.1:0-23701 GCA_038222915.1 Tepidisphaerales bacterium | reverse complement strand
TCCACAGCGGCCTCCAGGCGTTTGATCCCACGACGCTCACACTGTCCGACGATTGCGGGTTCTCGCAGGTCTCCAACGCCGGGCAATTGCAGTGCATCACGGCGGCTGGCAAGGACCGCGGGGCCGTTCGCGGACCAACCGGCATCAGCCTCGACGATCCGGATCGCGATGGCTATTGCGAGGAGATCAGCGAAGGTGATCTCGACATGGCCGAGTGGTATCTCCTGAATCATCCGGCGCCGGCGCGCGGGAAGCTGACAGCAGAAGTGCGGCGCGGCGAGAAGCTTTTCACACAGATCAGTTGCACCGCATGTCATATCCCCGACTGGCACCTGGCCGCCGCCGACAGCACGGCGAAGGACTACACAAAACGGTATGCCGGAGACCGCCGCTTTTTTGAGCTCGATGTGGCGTACAACGACAAGGCCGACCGGATGGAGGGCAAGGTCGTGATGCTGGCCGACAAGAAAGGTGACCTCGCACTTCCACGACGGGCGGCCAAGACGGTCCGAGGCATTTACACCGACTTCAAGTATCACGATGTCGGGCCAAAGTTTTACCAGGTGCAGTTCGACGGGAGTGTGCAGAAGTTCTGGCGTACCAGCCCGCTCTGGGGTTGCGGAACCACAGGCCCGTACGGCCACGATGGTGCAAGCCTGAGCATCGAGGAAGTCATCCGTCGTCACGGCGGCGAAGCCGACAAATCACGCGAGGCATACATCGGCCTGTCGGATACCGACCGCTCGGCCATCGGCGCGTTCCTGCAGAGCCTCGTCCTCTATCAGACCGATCGGCTTCCCTGCGACATGGACGGCGACGGCAAGATCAGCGAGCACTACATGGTTCAGGGCATGGACACCGGCTACGAGCGCTTCAACGTGGAATGGCTGTTCAAAACACCAGGCAAGATCGAGGGCCCGGTGATCGGCGTCAAAGGAGACAAGATCATCTCCAACGCCCTGACCAACGTCCGCCCCGCCTACGGCCTGGATCTACTCTACCTGCTCGACAGCGACGAGGACGGCTTCCCGGATGTAATAGACCCAATGCCCCACCAGCGCGGCTACCGCGATGGGGTCAAATAAAAGACATCACTTGGTCAACTTCCGGTACTTGATCCGGTGAGGACGGTCGGCTTCGATGCCGAGGCGTTTTTTCTTGTCTTCTTCGTAGCCCTGGTAATTGCCTTCGTGCCAGACCACGCGACTGTCGCCTTCGAAGGCGAGGATGTGGGTGGCGACGCGATCGAGAAACCAGCGGTCGTGGGTGATGACCACGGCGCAGCCGGCGAAGGATTCGAGCGCCTCTTCCATGGCGCGAATGGTGTTGACGTCGAGATCGTTGGTCGGTTCGTCGAGAAGAAGGACGTTGGCACCGCTCTTGAGCATGCGGGCCAGATGCACACGATTGCGCTCGCCGCCGGAAAGGGCGCCGACTTTCTTCTGCTGGTCCTGGCCGGTGAAAGTGAAACGGGTGACATAGCCGCGAGAATTGACCTGTGTGTTGCCGAGCTTTACGAATTCGAGGCCGTCGGTGATGGCCTGCCAGACTGAGTCTTCCGGGTTGAGATCATCGCGGCCCTGCTCGACGTAGGCGAACTTGACCGAGTCGCCAACCTTGAGGGTTCCGGAATCGGCCTTCTCGCTGCCGGTGATCATTCGAAAGAGCGTGGTCTTGCCTGCACCATTGGGGCCGAGAATACCGACGATGCCGCCGGGCGGGAGGGAGAAATTGACGTCCTGGAAGAGAAGTTTGTCGCCGTAGGATTTGGAGACGCCTTTGGCTTCGATGACGAGGTTGCCGAGGCGCGGGCCGGGCGGGATGAAGATTTCCACCTCGGTTTCCTTCTTGCGGGTGTCCTGATTGAGGAGGGCTTCATAGGCCTGAAGGCGCGCTTTGCTCTTGGCCTGGCGGGCGCGTGGGGATTGCTTGACCCATTCCAGCTCGCGGGCGAGGGCCTTCTGGCGGGAGGATTCGGTCTTTTCTTCGACCATGAGGCGTGCTCGTTTTTGTTCGAGCCAGGCCGAGTAGTTGCCCTTCCAGGGGATGCCCTGGCCGCGGTCGAGTTCGAGGATCCAGCCGGCCACGTTGTCGAGAAAGTAGCGGTCGTGGGTGACCGCGATGACTGTGCCGGCGTAACGGTGCAGGTGCTGTTCAAGCCAGGCGACGGACTCGGCGTCGAGATGGTTGGTGGGCTCGTCGAGAATTAGCACGTCGGGCTTTTGCAAAAGCAGGCGGCAGAGCGCGACGCGGCGTTTTTCGCCGCCGGAGAGGATTTTGCAGACTGCTTCGGGCGGCGGCAGACGGAGAGCGTCCATGGCCATCTCGAGTTGTGCGTCGAGATCCCAGGCGTTGAGGTGATCGATCTTTTCCTGGAGAGCGCCCTGCTTTTCAAGAAGCCGGTTCATCTCCTTGTCGTCCATGGGCTCCGCGAACTTTTCGGAGATGGCGTTGAACTCATTGACGAGGTCGACGGTGGACTGCACGCCCTGCTCGACCACCTGGCGGACGGTTAGTTCGGGATCGAGTTTTGGCTCTTGCTCGAGGTAGCCGATGGTGTAGCCGGGGGAGAGGGAGATCTGGCCCTGGAATTCCTTGTCTACGCCGGCGAGGATTTTTAAGAGGGATGATTTGCCTGAGCCGTTGAGGCCGAGGACGCCGATCTTTGCGCCGTAGAAATAGGAGAGGTAGATGTCCTTCAGGACCACTTTTTTGTCGTGGGCCTTGGTGACACCGGCCATGGTGTAGATCACTTTATTCGCAGTTTCAGCCATTGTGTTTTACTCAGACGGTTAATTCCTGGGGCTTCACGATCACATCGGGATTAACCGTGACAGTGATCTCTGGTTTGGGGGCCATCGCGAGGAGTTCCTTTGCCAGTGCGCGATAGTCGGCTGCGCCGTTGCTGGATTTGTCGTATTTCAGGATGGTCTGGCCAAAGCTGGGGGATTCGGCGAGCTTGATGTTGCGGCGGATCTTGCTTTTGAAGATGACCGCGTCGGACCAGGGGAGGTTCTTGCCCTTCGCCTGTTCAATGAACTCGTTCAGGTCGCCGACTACCTCGGCGGATAGCTTGGTTTGTGCATCGTACATTGTGAGGACGATGCCCGAGACGCGGATGCCCGGGTTCATCCGGCGGCTGACCAGGCCTACGGTCTGGAGGAGCTTTCCGACGCCTTGCAGGGCGAGAAAGTGGGGCTGCATGGGGACGACGACTTCGCCTGCGAGGGAGAGGGCGTTGAGGGTGAGGAGGCCTAGGCTTGGGGGGCAGTCGAGGAGCATGAAGTCGAAGTCGACGGGTGTGGCGTCGACGCGCTTCTTGAGGATCTGCTCGCGGCCCAGGACGCTGACGAGTTCGATTTCGGCGGCGGCGAGATCGATGGAGCTGGGGATGAGGGTGATGTTGCTCTCGACCTTGTGGAAGGCATCGACGAAGGGGCGCTCTTCGACGAGGACGTTGTATAGGTTGGTGAAGTTGGGGAGGGGTTCGAGGCCGTAGTTGATGGTGAGGTGGGCCTGTGGGTCGAGGTCGACCAGGCAGACTTTTTGCCCGAGTTCGGCGAGGGCCGCGCCGAGGTTGGCGGTTGTTGTTGTTTTGCCGACGCCGCCTTTTTGATTCATGAGAGCGATGATGCGCATGGTGGCCACCTCCGTGTGGGGTTGCAGGGTTCGCATCGATTATATGCGAACCCTGCGTTCATCGCGAAGATGGCGGCCGGACCGTTTAGACAGCCTTTTCGTAGCGTGTAATTTGTTCACCCAGATCGTGTGACTGTTTGCTCAGGTCCTCGATCTGCTTTTTAATTTCGGCGGCCTTTGGGTCGGCCGCCAACTTGGATTGGAGCTTGGTGTCCACGGCTTTTTGCGCTTCGTCGACCGCAGTCTTTTCGGCGGCGGTCGCGGCGTCGACTGCTTTGCGATAATCGGTGGTGACCGATTCGCGCGCGGTGCGGGCCTCGGCGATTTTGGGATCGGACTTGGTGGCTTTGGCCTGGGCGTCGATGAGTTTCTGGCCGGCGGTTTTGGCGGCGGCGCGAGCGTCTTTGACCTTTTGCTCGAGGTCCTGAATCTTTTTGACCTGGGCCTGACCTTCGGGGCTGGCGTTTAGTTTTGCAAGGAGATGTTCATCGTAGGCCTTTTGAGCAGTGTCGCGGGCTGCTTTGGCTTCGCCGGCTTCCTTGGAACCTTTGACTGCTTCATCGAGGGCTTTTTGCGCGCTGTCCAGGGCGGTGCGCTGGGCTGCGCCTTTTTCTTCGTCATAGGCGCGGCGGGCATCGGTGACTGCCTTGAAGGGGGCCGCGAGGGAGGGGGCGGTGCCTGGGACGGCGCGCATCGCGGCGTCTGCTTTGGTGGTTTCGGCGAAGAGTTTTTTCAGCTCCGGGTCGCGGGCGGCTTTGTGCTTCATTTCTAGCTGCACATAGTTGGCAATGCGGAGATCGGATTCGGCGTCATCGGCCGCGTCGGAGGCGGTGGTGATTTCCTTTTGTGCGGCTACTACTTCGGGGTTGGTGGCGAGGGCAGTGTCGGTGGCCTGTCGGGCGGCGGCGGTCGCATCGGTTTGTGCCTTGGCCGCAGCGGTTACCTTGGGATCGGAGGTGACCTTCTGATCGTACGCGGCCTTGGCGTCGGCGAGGGTTTTGTAGGCGGCGGCGAGATCGGCGTCCTTGGCGAGGTTGCGGCGAAGCTGGCGGAGCTGCTCGTTTTCTTCACCGAGCTTAGCTTCGACGGCCTGGCGCTTTTTCTTCAGTGTGTCGACGTCATCGGCGGCGCGGACGGTCGCGGAAAATGCGAGCGTTAGAACGAGAAGCGAAGCTGTAAAGAGGCGGTTGGCGAACATTGGTTTCTCCGAAATGAAGTGGGTGTCGAAGCTACCTACTGTACGCGCTATTTCGGCTTGATGTTGCCAATGACTTACTCGCGTCCTCCTTTGAGCAGGTGGAGTTTTTCGTCGCTCGAGACGTAGCCGATTCCACCCTGGAGGGCCTGCCACTGGGTGATTGCGTTTGCTTCGCTGAGGTCGCCTTTGTTGCCGTGGCTGTAGACGAGGAGTCCGCTCTGGCTGAGCCGGCCGGTCGTGGTGCTGCGCGTTTCGGCGACGCTGAGCGCTTCGATGCTGTAGTGGTGGGCGGGGTCGGCGACTTCGCCGGCGGCGTTCGTGACGAGGGCTGGGACAACCATGTAGTCCTTGCCGATGAGTACATCGGCCGTGCTCAGGGTTGTGGATGGGTTCATCTGACCAGTGAACGCCAGCGGCGATTCATTGGCTTTGTGGTCGAGGTTGTACCAGCGTACGGAGTGCGCGCCGATTGCGTAGAGGCTTGATCCGACGAGGCGGAGTTTTACGGTGCCCGCGTTGACGGAGGGGGCGGTTTGGAGCCAGGCGTTGGCGTTGGTGCCGCCGACGGACTGGCCGTCGCGGATGTAGCGGCTGTCGACGAACATGCCGTTGTCGCAGAGGGCGAGAACCTGATCGCCCCAGAGGACGAGCCCATCGGGGGACGGGGTGGTTTGATATTGGTGGCCGGAGGTTTGCGACCAGGTGGCCTTGTCGCCGGGCTCGTAGAGATCCTTGGCCATGATCTGCTGGAAGGCGGTCCAGATGAGGGTGCCGTCGGGGGCAAGGGCGATGTTGATTGGGAAGGGTTGGCCCTGGTTGGAGTTGAACGTCATGCGGCTGGTCATCTGGCCATTGAAGGTGTCGAAGACGACGAGTTGAACGCCGAGTTCGTCGAGGACGCGGACGACAGTGAAGTCATCGGTGGCTTCGAGCTGGTCGATGGGACGATTGGCGAGGCGGGTTTGCCAGAGGGGCTTTCCGTCTTCGAGGCCGATGGCGACGAGGCGGCCGGTGGAGCTGGTGACGAGGACGCGGTCGGTGAGCGGCTGAATATGCTGCACGGACTCGACGGCGGGTTGGGCGGGCTGCGCCGGTTGGGCCTGGACCGCGATGCCCTGGGCGACGATCTGCTGCTGCATGATGATGCCGCGGCGCATCTGCATGTTGTTGTTAATGAGGACTTCCTGCTGGTTGGGCTGCTTGGCGGGGTCTTCGTCGGGCTGACCTGCGCCGGCGCTGACAACTTCGACGGCTTGCAGCGCTTTGAGATCGACGCGCCAGAGGGCCTTTCCGGTTGCGCCATCGACCTGGGCGAGTTCGTTCGCGCCCCAGATGAGGAGTTTGTCGCCGAGCCACGCAAGGTTGGTTGGCTGCTGGTTGATGGGGGCGCCGGTCCACATGGGCTTGTCGCTGTCGGCGGCGTAGCAGGCGAGCTGGTTGCCTGTCCAGGCGATGATGCGGTCGTAGCGGCCGGCGTCTGGAAGTTCCTGGGGCGGCAGCGCGATCGATTTTACGTTGTTGATTACGATGGGATTGGCCTGGAAGGGTTCGGGGAACTTGCCTTTGACTCTTGGGGGAATGTTCAGATCAGGGAGTGCGGAGCTGGCCAACTGTTTGCGGATCGACTGGAGCGCGTCGATGCCTTCGTGATAGGTGGTGGGCTGGTTGCCGTTGGGCAGCTTCAACGGGGTTTTGCCGTCGCTGAGTATGAGGTCGGCGGTGAGCTTGCCATCGGCGACCAGCACATTGCTACGCTGGAGGCGGGCGACGGCGGCTTCCTGATTTCCGAGCTTCAGGTAGCTGCGCGCCATGGCTTCGTTGAGGGTGGCGCGTTCGGAGGGGCCGAGGCGCGAGGAATATTTCAGGTAGAGGCGGCGGAGGACCTGTGAGGCGAGGCGCGGCTTGTCGGCTTTTTCGAATTCCTTTGCGGCGAGCATCATCGCTTCGCGCGCCACCTTGGAATTGGGGTAATTTTCGGCGACAGACTGAAGCTTCGCGGGGTCGTGGCTTTCCTTGAGCTGCTCGAGCATCTGGGCGGCGGCGTTTTCGAATTTTTCGTAGACGCCGGGGCCGCCCTTGGTGATCAGGCCGGTGATGGCATTTTCGGAGACCTTTCCAGCTTGAGCGCCGCCGCCGGCGTCATCGCCGGAGGCGGCGACGTTGCGCATGTCCTGCTGGCTGAGCATTTCCTGATAGAGGGCGACGGCCTGGGTGAAGTCTTCCTGTCGGCCGAGGGCTTCGAGGAATTTGGCGCGGGAGAGGCGGTAGTTGACCTGCTGGGACGGAGTTTCCGCGGCGGCGGCGGCGCGCTCGAAGAGACGGTCGATGACGACCCGTTTTTCGTTATCGGTTTGGCGAAGGGCTTCAAAATCCTTGCCGGATTTGGCTTCGCGGAACGAACGCTGGGCGAAGGTGATGGAGTCGCTGAAGACTCGGTCGCGCAGCTGGCCGCTGCGCATGGTGTTTTTACCGCCGAGGCGGTTGACGGCCTCGTCCATGGTTTTGAGGGATTTGTCGATTTGGCCGGCGTTGAACATGAGCTCGCTGTAGACCATGCGGGCTTCGATGTTGCCGGGGTCGGCCGAGAGGGCCATCTGGTATTTCTTCTCGACCGAATCGAGATCGGTGTAGACGTTGACGCCCTTGGCAGTGGCTACGATGACGTGGTCCTGGGTGACCAGGACGTTGCCCGGGCCTTCGCCATCGCCCCAGGGGCGGCGGCCATCTGGCGGATGCACTTTGCCGCCCTTTAGATTGAGGAAGTAGAGCGCTTGAGTGGTGGGGACAAAGACGTAGCCTTCGTCGGGGCTGTTGGGGTCGAGGGTGACAAAGCCGCGGCCTTTGATGGGGGCGAAATCGTTTCGCCAGTATCCCTTGCCGCCTTCTTTTTTCTTTTCCCATTCGGCCCAGTTGAGGCAGGTGACGCGGGTGTCACCGGCGACGATGGCCATATCGCCGACGACGGCGAGTAGTGCATCGGCTTCACCGATGTCGCCGGACTTGATGCGCTGGAGCTCGCGGCCGGACGCGGTGTCGTAGATCATCAGGTAGTCGCCGTCGCTGGGGAGGACGAAGAGCTTTCCGTCGCGGACGAGGGCGGCATTGTAGTTCCAGGGCTTGGCATTGTTCATCATGCCGCCCTGCGGGTTCATGCGCATGTTGCGCTTGGGCACCATCATTCCGAACTGCGGATTGTTGACCATTTCTCGCGGATAGATGTTGAGCCAGGCGATGGATCCGTTGTAGGCATCGACGGCGGCGACTGCGCCGAGGTTGGTGACGCAGTAGACGCGGCCACTGGCGTAGGCGAGATGGGAGACGGCGTCGCCGTCCATGTTCATGCCGCCGCCGAACATGTTGCCGCCGCCGGCGGAGGAGGCGACATAGCAGGACCAGCGGAACTGGCCGGAGTTGAGGTCGTAGCAGAAGACATCGCATTCCTCGCCCTGCATTTGCGCGCCGCCGCGGGCGATGACGTAGACGTTGTCGCCGACGACGAGGGGGCAGCCGCTGAAGCTCATGGCCTTGTTGCCCACGGATTGAACTTCGCGCGGGCCGTGATTCCATTTTTCCTTGCCGGTGTCGCGATCGAGGCAGACGAGGCGGGTTCCCAGGCCATTGCCACCGCCCTGGCCGTTGTTGAAGCGGGCGGCAATGTCTGGCATACCCATGACGGCGACGACTGTGTTGTCGGCGAGGGTAAGGGTGTTTTGGCGCGGCGCCTGAAAGGGGCTGACGCCGAAGTTCTGCATGATCTGCTGCGCGCCGGCCGCACCTTCGCCGGCTCGGGGGAGCTTGTAGATTCCATCGCTGCCGCCGTAGGTCTGGACCCAGCCGGAGAGGGGAACGCCGCTTTCGACTTGGCGGGCGTAGATACGAATGCCATCCTGGAAGAACAACTGGCCACGATCGACGACGGGCATGACGGTCATGGTCATACCCATGCGCTCGGCCTGTTCGTACTGGGCGCGGATGGCGACTGACTGGGGATCCTTGGCATCGGAGCGGACGGGGGGGATATAGGCGACTGGATAGACGCGTGCGCCGGGGCGGCCTTTGGCAACCGGGACGCGGGAGCGGGCGACATCGCCGCCGACGGTGGGCCAGGAGTCGGAGGTGGTGGGTCCGGCGGCGACGACTTTTTCTTCGCGGGCGGCGGTGGCAGCGGCGAGGAGGGTGACCTGTTTGCCGGCGACCACGCCGGGCTCGTTGGCGTAGCTTTTGGTGAGCTCGTCGAGAGCGACGTCGGCGGAGGCGTCGTCGCCCATCATGTGGTGGGCGATGACGGCGCGAAACAGCACCTTGGGACGCTCGACAACCAGATTGGGATGGCGCTCGAGGAGGCGGTCGCAGATGGAGGCGGCGGCGGGGAATTCGCCGCTTTCGAGATAGAGGTCGATCATGCGCAGGCCGGCGAGCTTGCCGGATTCGGTGACGAAGTAGCTGGCGAAGACTTCGTGGAGCGTGCGGAGGTCGTCGGGGCGTGCGCCTTCGATCATGGAGGTGGCGATGGGCTCGAACTTCTGGCGGTAGACCTCGAGGCCTTCGGCGGGCCATTTGGAGAGGCGCTCGGTGACGGCTTCGAGGACGGACTTGTACTGGATGATGTTATTTTTTTCGTCGGTACGGGAAGGGACGACGCACTTGTTGAGCGTTTTGTCGGTGACAATTTCCTGGAACCAGGCAGCGGCCTTGGCCCAGTCCTTGTTGCCTTCCATGCGGTCGCCGTTGGTGAGTTTGTCCTGTGCGGTGGTCGACTCGTTGACGTAGACGCCCAGGTGCATGTCGTGGCCGGCGGCGGGATCGGCGGCGGCGGGGACGGCGGCGATCTGGGGGCGGAGCTGGCCGGACGCCTGGGGAACGAACGGCAGCGCCGTGAGGATGGCGGCGGCGAGAATTGCGCTGGGCCGTTTCAAGAGACGCGTGCCAATTTGCATAGCCATGATAGAGCTCCCGGGGGTGGGACAGTCGTTTACTGGGGCGTTACTGGGGCGCGGCATCCGCGCCGTTGCTGGTTTCACCAAAGTACTTGATCCACAGCGGAGACAATCGTTGCACCTCATCTTTGTCGATTTGGGCCTTGTCGGACCAGATGGCGAGCTCGAGAGCGGTGTGGGCGGGGGATGGGGGAAGGCTTTCGCGACGGGCGGCCAGGAGTGCGACGGCGCGGCGGATGAGAGCCATGGCGTTGCCGCTGGCGGTTTTGAGGTGGCCGATGATTTCGCTGAGCAAAGCCAATTTGTTTGGTTCTTCTGTTGTTTCGCCCGGTTTTTTGGGCTTGGTTCGCCAGCAATCGTAGTCTGTGACCAGGGCAACCAGGGCGTAGCTGATTTCTGCTTCGCGGGCGAGCTTGGCCTCGGGCATGCAGGTCATGCCGATGAGGTCGCCGCCCCAGAGGCGGTGCATGAGGCTTTCGGCGCGGGTGGAGAAGGCGGGGCCTTCCATGCAGACATAGCAGCCGCGGCCATGCACTTGGTGGTCGGCGCTTGATTCGGCGGCATCCAAGAGGATTTGACGCAGGACCGGGCAGAAAGGTTCAGCAAACTCGGTGTGGACGGCGGCGCGCTCGAAGAAGGTGCCGGGGCGGCGGCTGGTTTTGTCGATGATCTGGTCGGGGATGACGAGGTCGCGGGGGCGGAATTCTTCACGGAGGCTGCCGACTGCGCCGCTGGCGATGATGTGGGTGACGCCGAGGGATTTGAGGGCGAAGATGTTGGCACGGTAGGGAACCTGGGTGGGGTTGAGGAGATGGCCGGGGCCGTGGCGGGGGAGGGCGAAGAGAGGGAGGCCTTCCAGTTCGGTTTCGATGATGGTGTCGCTGGGCGGGCCGAAGGGGGTTTCGACGGTATGACGGCGGGAGGCCGAGTGGGCGTCACGGAGGAGGTCGCCAAGTCCGGAACCGCCGATCAGGCCGACGCGAATGTCGCTCATGGGGACAGTGTAGCGGCTAGGGGCTGGATACTGGAAACTAGAGACGACGGGGGGAGAAGATGATGGCGTTTTGAGGGGCCGGTTTTGTTGTTTTTGGTGCGCCGAGTTTGAGTTGAAAATGGGGAGGTGAGGATTGACAGGCGTTTAGGCCAAGATCGTCGAAAATAACCGCCCCCAAAGGGGTACCGGATCCTCCCTCCAACCTCCCCGGAATCTCCCCAAACCGACGTAAAATCTCCCCGCTTTGACCCTCGAATCTCCCTCTTTCGACTTACTCCGGAGCGCTCAAGGCAGGCCTTTCGACTTGCTGTGCGGCTCTCAAGACAGGCGATGCGGCGGAGGAAAAAAATTGATTTGGGAGATCGATAGAGCGGCGCAGTCCGGGCCGGTGACTGGGAGAGCTGATGAGCGAATGAGATTTCCCCGGGCATGGTGAATCCCCGATCTCTGGATTTGCCGGCAAAACTTTTGCCAGCGGCCCCGGGTAACGGGCTGGGTTACTCGTTGCTGGCGAGATTGTACGTTGTGTGTTAGGTTTGTGTCAAATGAAAAATGTAGAAAAAACTGGCGTGATACTATGCTGTCGCGATAAGGCCAGCGAGAATTGGATGGGCATTGCCCCACCTACAACTATTTGAGTTGAAGAGGGCCATTGCGCACTGTCAGGCGGACGGTGTCGTCGCTGCGCAGCCAGCCGTCAATCGTGCCTTCTGCGCCGTTCAAGATATATTTTAGCGTGAGGTGTGAGTTGTCATTTGGATCGGCCTGGCCGGCGTAGATTGTCAGCGCACCCTGCACTTCCGTGGTGAAGGTCGAGCGGTCATGCGATTGGGCGGTTGTTCTGGATCCGATTCGGAGGGCCGCCGGGCGAACGACATCGGCGACGATGGAAATGAATCTGTGTGTTCCGCCCTGCCAATCCTGGAGGCTGCAGCGGAGTGCGATCAGATAGGCACGACCTTCGGATGTTTGTCGGCCGTGCAGGAATAGGATCGATGTTGTGGTTGTGTCGATGTCCCATTTGGAGTTGAGGATGTGGTCAATCTCTTTGGGGATAGATCGGCCGCCGATCCAGCCAATGGTTTGCGTTGGGTAGATGAAGGCTGTCTCCTCAAGGGCGATGTATTCGTCGCCTTTGTCCAGAAGTTTGGCGGCCTTGATGTGATCGGTTTCGATGACGACTTGATCCGCCGGAAGCGTGTAATGCATGCATTGGCGTTGCCAGTAGAGATAGCGAGTTTGCTGGTAGATGGGTTTGGCCCAGCGGGTGGTTAGGGCGATGGCGGTGATGGATAACGCCAACAGAATCCAGCGACGCCATTTTCTGCGGGGGCGGGCGGGGGCGTATTGGAGTTGAGTTGGGGGTGGGGGCATTGGGTGAGTCGGGGAGAGCTTGGTGGGCGGTGCCCACCCTACATCACTATTTTGAGCGGTGCGGGAGACGCTAACCATAGGCGTTCATAGTGGCAATGTAATTCTTGCGGTTGGTGAGCATCGTGTGAATCATGGGTCGCTGGCACGGTCCCAGTTGAAGTTCAGGAGTGGGCCGTTGCGCACGGTGAGGCGGATATCGTCTTTTTCTGTCAGCCAGCCGTCGATGAGGCCTGGTTTGGAGTTTATTTCGTAGCGCATGGTGAAGTGGGAGGGATCGGCGGGGTCGGGTTGGCCGGCGAAGAATTGAAGGTGGCCATGCGCCAAAGCGCGGCCCGATCCGCCGAAACCGGCTTCCGCGTACGATCGCAGCCTGACGGAGGCGAGGGCGATTACGCTGGCACGGAAGCTGAGTGCGGTGATTCCGCGCTGGTAATTGACGTATTCGCTGCAGTCCAGGACGACCAGCCTTTCAGGATGATCCGGTGCTCGTCGGGCGTGTATGAAGAGGATGGCCGGGCCGCGGGTTGTCGATAGCGAGCCAACGCGAATATGGAGCTCATCCAGAGCGCGGCTGGTTCGGCCGGCTACGGAGGTGATCGTGGCGGAACGATTTTGATAATCGGCACCGGCGAATTTGTATTCGGGGTTTGCGTGGATGAGCTTTTGGGCTTCGGCCGGGTCGTCGTCGAAGACGACTTGATCGGGGCGTAGGTGGTCGGTCATGCAGCGGTGCTGGTTGTATAGGTATTGGGCTTGGGAGAGGGCGGGTTTGCCCCATTTGGCACTGAAGGCGATGGTGGTGAGGAGGAGGAGGAAGAGGAGCCAGCGCCGCCATCTTCTGCGTCGCGGGGTGGCGGTGGCGTATTGGAGTTGGGTGGGAGAGGTGGGCATTTTGGCCGACAGGGGGCTCGTGGTGGGCCGTGCCCACCCGTCCGATCGATCAGGGGGTGAGGGCTTTGGTGATGGCTTCGTGGTCGAAGAATTCGGAGGTTACGCCGGTATCGGGGATTTCTACTTTTGCTGTCCAGGCGATGGCGTTGAGGATTACTTTTCGGTACTGGTCGTTTTTCCAGTTTTCGTAGAAGTGGCCGGTGCTGGTGCCGAAGGCTCGGCCGGTGTCTTCGCGGTCTCGAGCCCAGGCTACGGTGTTGCCGTCGGGGGCTCGGCCGTTTAACGCTGGGACGGTGAGAATGGGGACGGTGCGTTTGTCTTCCGGATTGAAGCGGAGGTTGTAGTAGAACTCTTCCTGGTTCATGGTGAAGGGTTCGATGCCTTTGAGGATGGGGTGGGTTGGGGTGGCGGGTTCGACTTTGGCCTGGAGGGTTTTGATGGCGGAGTACCAATTTTTCTTGCCGTCGGTTTCCCATTGGAAGTAGCCTCCGTTCCAGCGGAGGGCGTAGTCACGGTATTTTTCGGTGACGAAGGTGGAGAAGTGGAAGGTGACGAGGCCGCAGCCGCGTTTCATTTGTTTTTCCATGAATGCAATACGGTCATCGTTGGCGAGATAGAGGGTTTCGGAATAGGCGTCGCCGTCGCGGCCGTCGGAGATGATCATGATGGTGTCGGCGGTTTCGAGAGAGGATTGGTCGGCGGGCCAGCCGTCGGTGAAGAAGCTGACGGCGACCTTGTCTTTGACGTTGGAGTGGTGGAGCATGACCTTGAGAAGGCGGACGGACCAGTTGTAGTCGTGCTGGCCGTTGCCTCCCGGGCCGTGGCTTTTTTTGCCGGCGATGAGGATGATTTTCTTTTTGGCGTCGGTGGGTTGGGAGGTGGGAGGGGCGGCTGAGGCCAGGGAGGTGAGCGATAGCGCAGCCAGGAGAATACATTGGGATAGATATCGGCCCATAGAATCGCTCCGATTGGTTAGACGTTGGATGATCACCGGTGTTAGAATGTATTATATGGAACTTCCAGACTTCCTACATTGCGACGGTGATGGAGAAATCCGTTTGAAGGGCCACCGAATCCGGCTCATCGACGTGGCCGCACGTTATGAGGAAGGTCACTCGGCTGAAACTATCCTGTTGGACTATTACCCGACTCTGAAGCTGTCGATCGTTCATAAGGTGATTGGTTTCTACCTCGAGAATCAATCTGAAGTGAAAGCTCTTATTGAGCACAATACAGCAGAGATGCAGCGGCTGGCTGCGCAGCCGCAGACCACGCCCACATACGAACAACTTCGCAAACGCATGGATGCCTTGGGACGGGCAGCTTCCTGAGGCAGTATGGCCATTCGTTTTCTACTCGACGAGCACCTCCGCGGTGTGTTCTGGAGGCAGATTCGGCGCTACAACGCACTGGGAGGCCCAGTGCTGGATGTTGCCCGGGTCGGTGATGCTATGGACCTGCCCCTGGGTTCTACAGACCCTGCGATTCTTCTTTGGAGCGAACTCGAACAGCGGATTTTGATCTCGCTTGACGAGAAGACGCTTCCCGGACATTTGGCGGACCACCTTCAGAGTGGCCACCATTCGCCTGGGATCTTTTTTCTCCGCCTTGCGCCGATTGGGCGGATCATCGACTTTCTTGTGTGTGCTACCTACGCCAGCGAGCCCGAAGAGTGGCAGGATCGATGCACATTCATCCCGTAATGGGGCATCGCACTGGCGTTCCGCAACGTCACAGACGCGATAGGCGTAGACGTAAAGACACTCCAATAGGAATACACAAGCGATGATAAACCGAATCCAAGAAATGACCCGCGGGCAACGTAGTGCTTCAACGACAATCACGTCTCGTGAGCAACTTGCGTCAAGGGCCCTCACCCAACCTCTCCCGGCGTACCGGGAGAGGGGCCGGACATGCAAAGGTGGTCGGGTTGGTGTTGTTTTCCTGTCCGTGGTTTTTGTCCTCTTTCTCAGCGTCTCCAATACTCGGGCCGCTGCGCCGAAGGTTCGTTCGGTTTGGGGGACGGAAGCGCTGTGGGGGTACTGGGAGTTTGATTCTGATTACATTTTGAAGAAGGACTGGAAGATTGTTTCGGAGTCGGTGGAGTCGCCGGAGAAGTGGCCGGCGAAGAGTGTGATTGATGACAATCCGGAGACGTTTTATTACCCGCGCGGGAAGGAGTCTTACACGCTGGTGATTGATCTGGGGAAGGTGTGTGACGTTGGGGCGCTTTCGATATTGACGCTGGGTAGGCCGAACATCGCGGTGGATAGCCGGATGGCGAAGTATGAGTTTTCGGTGGGGGCGACGAAGGACGCGGCGGGAGAGCCGGTGGCGAAGGGGGAATTTGATGCGGCGGAGGGGTCGGAGACGGTTGTGCCATTTGCGGCGACGAAGGGGCGGTTTGTGACGTTGAAGGTTTTTGCGCGGGCGAACAAGGAGATGGAGGTTTGCCTGCGGAAGATCAATCTTATTTCGCCCGAGGTTTTTGCGCGGCATAAGGCGGCGAAGGAGACTGCGGCGGCGGCGGAGAAGCTGGCGTGGGAAAAGCGGGATTCGGCTGCGGTGGTGGAGGCAATGGGGAAGGATTTTCTGGATGTGATCTTCTGCACGGGGGAGGACATCAATAAGGCGAACCTGCATGGACGGCCGAAGCTGGAGGCGGTGGGGAAGTTGAAGACGGCGGGCAAATATTCGGAGGCGCTGGGGGCATTCAAGGATTATTACTTTGAGAAGCTACGGCGGCCGCAGATGTTTGGGCTGCCGGCGAACGACCTGCATCCGTATGGGCGCGGGGTGGCGGGGATCAGCGAGGTGCCGGGGTCGGCGATGAACAAGGATCTGAATGCGGAGGGATTGAAGAAGACGATTGTGGCGGCGGATGATCTGCTGAAAGGGAAGATGACGCTGGGGAACGGGACGTTGGTGGAGATTGGCGAGCCGGGGGCGGTGGACTGGGAATCGCCTGCGCCGCCGTATGGGCATACGACCAAGACACGGCAGTCGTATCCGTATCGCGAGCTTTGGTGGGGAGAGGCTTTTACGCCGCTGTTTACGGCTTATGTGACGACGAAGGATGAGAAGTATTTGAAGCGTTGGGTGGGGTACATGGATGACTGGGCGATGAACTGCAACTTCCTGACGGAAGTGCATCCGGTGGTGGGGCACGACAACTGTATGTATCCGGTGGTGACGACGATCCGGATGTTTGCGGCGATCGCGAACGCGCTGCCGGCGGAGAGTGATGCGGTTCCTGCGCCGGCGTTTGCGCGGATTTTGAAGAAGCTGGCGCTGGATTCGCCGCTGAACAACGTGGTGTATTACCGGTCGAATCCGAACGCATGGACGCCGGGGGCGGGGGCGATGCTGCTGGCGATGTTGATCGATGAGTTCAAGGCCGCGCCGGTTTATTTTCGGGATGGGCGGCGGCGGAACATTGAAGACATCATGACGCTGCAGGAGCTGCCGGACGGGACGGAGACGCACCAGTGGCCGGGGTATAACTTTGTGATGCTGGTGAATGCGGCGGCGCTGCGGCTGACGGAGAGCCGGGATGTGCTGTCGAACTGGGATCTGCCGGTGTGGGAGAAGGATACGCATACGGCGCTGTGGCAGCGCGAACTTACCGAGGGGCTGGAGCGGCGGGCGCGGTATACGCTGCGCTGGGGGACGCCGAACGGGCAGTATCCGCTGGTGACGCACCAGGAGCCGCCGACGGAGAAGATGTACAAATTGAAGGAAGCGCTCGGCCGCGTGCCGACGATGCTGGACGATCCGACGGCGGCGAAGATTTATTCGACGATGTATGGTGATGGCTCGGTGGGGACGCCGGAATATACGGCCGACTGGTTTCCGTACGGCGGGTACAGCATTGCGCGGACGGGATGGCGGAAGGATGATGGATATGGGTCGATGTTCTGTTCGCCCTTTGCCGGGTGCGGCGGGGTGGGGAGTGGATCGAAGAACAATATTTTTGGCCTGGCTGCTTATGGGATGGATTTGATCAGCGATGACCTGGTGCACGCTTATGTGCGCAACCATTCGCCGATCATGGTGGACGGGAAGCGGCAGCAGTTTGATTTTTATGTGCCGAAGACGGCCTGGCCGACGGGGCATCGGGGGGATTTGATTCAGAGCTGGAGCGATCCGTCGCCGTGGCGGTGGCATGCTTCGAACAACTTCAATTTGATGGAGGGGATTTATGCGGGGGTTTATGCGAACGATTTTCATAAGCGCGATGAGTTTTTGGATGATGTGCAGCATCAGCGGCTGGTGTTATTCGCGCGGAAGGCCGGGCTGTGGATTTTGACGGATCGGATGCTGACCGCGAAGAAGCATGAATATGAGCAACTGTGGTGGATTCCGCTGAAGCGGGGCAAGGGAGACAATGCGGCGTTTGCGCCTGAGGAGATCACGCTGGATGCGGAGGCGAAGACAGTGAAGACGGCGCGGACGAAATCGGACAAGTGGTGGAGCTGGGATCAGCTTCGGGATGTGGTGGTGGGGAATGTGAATCTGTCGATGTATCAGTTTACCGATGCGCCGGTGAAGTATGTTTCGAAGACGGACAAGAACGGCGGGGAGATGTATGACCGGCAGAAGATTTCGGTGACTTGGGCGGGTGAGGGGAACCAGCAGATCGTGACGGCGCTGTTTCCGCGCAAGCCTACGCCGGAGAAGGCGACGCCGGACGGGACGGAGAATGACTTGGCGAGCATCAAGCAGTTGCCGGGGACGAACGGGACGACGGCGTTTGATGCGGTGACGCCGGATGGGGTGCGTGTGACTTATCTGGCTTCGACGAGTCGGGCCGGGCTGTTGCAAAACGAGGGGATTGAGATTGATGGGGAGTCATTGCTGATTGTGCGCGGGAAGTCCGGGGAGGATGTGACGGGGCTTGCGCTTGGGTGCAAGTCGATGAAGATCAAAGGCGCGGCGGTGGCCGTGACTGGGTCGGATTTTGAGTTTTCGGTGCCGGCTTCGCTGGAGGCGGGGAAGGTGCAGACGGTAGCGATCTATCGGCCGATCAGTCCGGTGCAGATTCTGCCGGGGTCGGATGTATTTGTGGATGATGTGGATGTGGCGCTGAAGTGTCCGACGGCGGGCGTGGTGATGACTTATACCGTGGATGGGACGGAGCCGACGCCGCAGTCGACTGCTTATAAGGGGCCGTTCAAGCTGGATCGGTCTGGGGTGGTGAAGGCGCGGGCTTATCGGCCTGGGGTTGTGAGCAACCCGTTGCAGACTAGCGGGACGCAGGCGACGGCTACGGCTTCCGCTGTGTTTACGAAGAAGCTTGCGAGCAAGCCGGAGGATGTGAAGCCGCAGTATCAGGGGCTGAACTTTGAATATTACGAAGGGTATTGGAAGGATCTTTGGCTGGCGCTGGACAAGCAAACGCCGGTGAAGAAGGGGTCTGTGGATGATCTGTTTGATCTGTCGGTGATTCCAGCGGAGAACCCTTCACTGAACGACAAGCTTGCGCCGCGGCAGAAGACTTATGCGTTTAAGTACACCGGATATTTGAAGGTGCCGGAGGACGGGGTTTATACGTTGCATGCACCGCATGAGTATGTGCATTGCGACGTGGTCGCGGGGTATGAGTTGCAGTGCTATGTGGGGCATGCGCTGAATCCGGATGCGGAACGGACGAAGCGCGCGGAGGAGATGAACTACTGGTATCCGGCGACGCGGGCGCATGGGCTTGGGACCTGGAGCGTGCCGCTGAAGAAGGGGTTTCATGAGTTCAAGATTGTGTACATCGATTACCGGATGGATGGGCCCAAGCGGCTTAACCTGATTGAGGGGATTCGGGATTGCGCGTGGAGCGGCGAGAAGCCGGATTTGCAGATTTCCGGGCCGGGGATGGAGAAGCCGCAGGCGATTCCGGCGGCGTGGTTGTGGCGGTGATTATTTCTCCGCTTCGATGCCGGGGGAGTTGCGGACGATGAGGTTCTTGACGTTGTCGAAGCGGGCGCGCTGCGCGCCTTCGGCGACCTGGGCCTTGAGGTGATCGATCTCGAGGCCGTCTACGTCGTTGAAGATTGCGGCGGGGCGCTGGTCTTCTTTTTCGAAGCCTACGCGGATGTCGGATAGCTCGAGGTCGCGCACGTGTCTGGCGAAGATTCCGTAGGCGGGCATTACGCCTACGTTTGAGGGTTCGGGGTAGCCTTTTTCATCTTCGGGTACGGCGCGGTCGGCGTCTTTCTTTGTGCCCCCGCCTTTGAAGAGGAGGCGGATGTTTTGCAGGCGGACACCTTCGATGGGGCGGTCGGGGATGCCGGTGATCTGGATGCCGCTCATGGGGTCGATGCCGGTGGCGAGGATGTTGGAGATGAAGATGTTTTTGATGTGGCCGGTCTGGGTGCCTTCGGGGCCGCGGTTGCGGCGTGCCAGGCGGATGTAGATGGGGTAGTGGGCGACGTCCATCATGGTGATGTTGGAGATGTTGATGTTTTCGAGGATGCCGCCGTCGACTTCCTCGAGGGCGAGGCCGCGGCAGCAGCGGAAGGTGCAGTTGCTGACGGTGATGTTGCGGAAGCCGCCGTTGGATTCGGTGCCGAACTTGATGCGGCCCATGCGCTGGACGCTTGGGACCATGGTGCCGTCGAGGAGCGTGCCTTCCTTGAAGCCGGAGAGCTGGCAGTTGGTGATGGTGAGGTTTTCGGTGATGACGGGGCGGCCGAGGGCGTAGGAGCTTTTGGGGCAGAGGCCGTCGTCGTCGGGGGAGTTGATGCGGCAGTTGGAGACCATGACGTTGCGGCAGCAGTCGATGTCGATGCCGTCGCGGTTGGTGTCCATAATGACGTTGTCGACGGTCATGTTATCGCAGCCGGTGGCGAGGATGGCGAAGTGGCCGCCGTGGAAGATGGTGAAGTCCCGGAACAGGACGTTGCGACAGGATTTGAGGGCGATGGCTTTGTCGCCGAGGTTGAGCGCGCCCTGATTGGGGTCTTTGTCGTTGAGGGCGAGGCCGCCGCCGTTGATCATGCCTGGGCCGATGATGGAGACGTCGACGAGGTTTTCGCCCCAGATGAGGCTGTTGTGGAAGTAGGTGTGGCCGCCGTCCTGGTAGGCCTTGCCCTCGAAGGGTTCGGGGGCGTCGTATGCTCCGGATTTTTGTTGTGCGCCGAGAATGACGGCGTTGGGTTCGAGGCGGAGTTGGATGTGGCTCTTTAAGTGAATGCTGCCGCAGAGGTAGACGCCGGCGGGGAAGAGGACGGTGCCGCCGCCGGATTGGGCGCAGGCGTCGATGGCTTTGTTGATGGATGGGGTGTCGATGGTTTTGCCGTCGGCGAGCGCGCCGTAGTCGCGGACGTTGAAGGGCTTTGTGTCCGTCGGATGTGTCGCTGGCGGCTCTGTGAATGCGGGCCGGTAGCAGACGATCAACACCATGGCGGTGACAGCGAAGAAGGGCATCACGCGACGCGCGGTTTGGATGGCGGGTTTCATGTGGCGTGAATGATAAAGATTCTTTCGTGATTCGCATTGGCACAACGCCTGCTAGTTCGCCAACAGATCATGAATACGCAAACGCAAGCTTTCGTTCGATACTCAGACGACGTCGAAACGATTCAGCCCGACGAGGAGAAGGTATTTGATGAGATCGCCGGTGTCATGCGACACTTGAGCGAGATCATGAATGACCGTTATCGCCATGCGGTGCGGGCCGTGCATGCCAAGAGCCATGGGCTTTTGAAGGGGGAGCTTCAGGTGCTGGATGAGCTTCCTGAACCGTTGCGACAGGGGTTGTTTGCGCGGGCGGGGCGGTTTCCGGCGATTATTCGTTTCTCTACCAATCCGGGCGACATTCTGGCCGACAGTGTTTCGACGCCGCGCGGAATGGCCTTGAAGGTGGTGGGAGTTGAGGGGATGGAGATGGTGGCGGGGCATGAGGGTCAGACGACGCAGGATTTTGTTTTTGTGAACGACAAGGCGTTTGGGAGTCCGGACACGGCGGGGTTTTTGAAGGCGCTGCGGTTCCTCGAAAAGAATGTGAATGATTCGGAGGTTTTGAAGAAGCTGGTGTCGGCGGCGGCGCGCGGGGCGAATGCCGTGCTGGGCCTGGTCGGGCAGGAGAGCGGGACGCTCAAGCAACTTGGGCATCCGGAGACGCATCCGCTGGGGGAGACTTTTGCGAGCATCGCTGCGCTGCGTTATGGGGATTATGTGGCGAAGATCTGCTTTACGCCCGCGTCAGAAAATCTGAAGGCACTGCATGACAAGCACGTTGATGTGAACGGGCATTACTCGGCGCTGCGGGATGCGATCGTGAATTTTTTCAGGACGGAGACGGCGGTGTGGGATGTGGGTGTGCAGTTGTGCACGGATTTGAAGACGATGCCGGTGGAGGATGCTTCGGTGCAGTGGCCGGAAGAGGTAAGCCCATATCAACCGGTGGCACGGCTGACGGTTGGGCCGCAGGACGCTTACAGTCCGGAGCGGCGGGTCTATGTGGATGAGGTGCTGGCGTTTAATCCGTGGCATGCGCTAGCGGCGCACCGGCCGCTTGGGAATGTCATGCGGGCGCGTAAGAAATCGTACGAGATGTCGGCCGCTTTTCGGCATGAGATGAACGTGCGACCTTCTGGCGAGCCGCGCAGCATTGACGAGTTGCCTGATTGATCGTGCACGCGCCTGCGGAGAAACTCGGTGTAGAATACACTCATGTCGGTTGACACTGCCTATCAAGCTGAACCTGTTCCCCGTTCCACCGCGCACGATTTTGTGCTTCAGAAGGTGCAACCCGCGTTGCTTGGACTGATGGACGGATCGGTCTCAACGCTTGCGCCGCTGTTCGCAACGGCGGGGCTGACGCAGAAGACGCTGACTGCGTTTTATGTCGGGCTGGCGGCATCGGTGGGAGCGGGAATCAGCATGGGACTCGCCGAGGCGCTGTCGGACGATGGGAAGGTGACGGGGCGGGGCGAACCGCTCGCGCGGGGGGCAATCACGGGGATGGCGACCGTGATCGGCGGCATGTTGCACACGCTTCCCTTTCTGTTGAGCAATCTCACCGTCGCTTTGCACGTTGCGTACATCGTGGTGGTGATTGAGTTGCTGGCGATCGCCTACATCCGTTTTAAGTTTATGGATGCGCCGCCGGTGCGGACTGTGGTTCAGGTGATCGTTGGCGGGGCGATTGTGTTTGGAGTTGGGCTGTGGCTTGGAAAGTTTGGAGCGGGCAGTTGAGCGGCGTTAACCCCCGTACAAGATCCGATTACACCTTTGGTTATTATGCGCAGGATTCGGGCTTGCGCCAGCCTGCGTGGATGGGGTGGGGACAACTTGATCTGGCTTGGCGCAACAACTGCGCGGGGGAATCGTCCCCACGTCAGCCCGGCGGACCGAAGGACAGGCCCTGTCGCCAGACGGGTCCTGCCGCGCTGGACTCACAACATGGCTGCCAACAGGTTGTCCACATTATGAGTCTGATAATCTCAACTATAAGTCGATGTTATGTTAGGGGTTGCATATTTGCAGATTAACTTACCCACAATGCGCCAGGCATCATTACTACGGCTGCTGTATTGAAGTTTTAAAAACAAGTAAGAAGAGGTACACTCCGCAGTTCGCCTCCAAGCGGGAGGAAACGGTGCGTTGGAACAGGAAGGAACGTCCATGAAAGTGATCTGCAATCGGGGGGCTTTGCTCGAAGCGTTGACGGTCGCCGGCAACGTCGTGGCGACGCGTACGCCCAAACCGGTGCTGCAGTGCGTGAAGCTGGCGGCGGAAGGCTCCGAGCTGACCATCAGCGCGACCGATCTCGAGGTAGCGATCCGGTACAAGGACAACCAGGTGGAGGTGAGCCAGCCGGGGGAGATGCTGCTTCAGGCCGACAAGCTGCGCGACATCGTTCGCGAGAGCATCGATGACACGCTGAGCATCGAATCTTCGGGGGAGCAGGCGCTGATCAAGGGACAGGATTCGCTGTTCAAAATTCCAACCCAGCCGGTGGAGAGTTTTCCGCCGGTGCCGGGTTTTGAAGGCGAGGCCGATTTCGAGGTGCAGGGCGGACAGCTCAAGCAACTGATCGGGCAGACCGTTTTTGCAGCGGCGAAGGCGAGCACGCGGTACGCGTTCAACGGCGTGTTGGTGGTGGCGAAAGGGAAGAACCTGGTGTTTGTCAGCACGGACGGACATCGGCTGGCGCAGGCGAAGGGCGAACTGAGCGTGGCGTCGAAGGGGGACAAGGAAGGGTTGAAGGCGATCATTCCGGTGAAGGCGTTGTCGCTGGTGGAACGATTGATCGACAACCCCGAGGAGATGGTTGGGTTTCAGATTCGCGAGAACCAGGTGATTGTGCACACGGCCAACGCGACGCTGACCAGCTCACTGGTGGAAGGGCAGTTCCCCCCGTTTGAAGACGTGATTCCGAAGGATACCGATCGCAAGGTGACCGCGAGCACTGCGGACTTTTTAAGCGCGATCCGGCGGGCGGCGCTGGTGACGACTGAAGAGAGCAAGGGGATCCGATTAAAGTTTTCGAAGACGGGGCTGGTGCTGAGCTGCCTGAGCCCAGTGGCCGGCGAATCTACGGTGAACTTTGCCTGCAAGTACGATGGGCCGGACATGGAGATCGGATTTAATCCGTCTTACCTGGTGGAGGCGCTGCGGGTGGTGGACACGGACGACATTGGTTTTGAGATGACTGCGCCGAATCGGCCG
>JBBRHH010000018.1:0-23704 GCA_038222915.1 Tepidisphaerales bacterium | reverse complement strand
GCCCTGACCGCTTCGAGCCCCGCGCGATCAAGCGGCGGCCCAAAGAGTACGACCGGTTGAACAAACCCAGAGCGGTAATGCGGCAAAACCTTCAAAACCTGCAGAAACCGGTGTTAGCTTAATGCCATTAGTTCGCGTCACCTTTAATTATGGCCCATCGTTTCGTCGCGCCGGCGGTGAAATTCTGAGTGGATGGAGGGAGGGCGGTGGGGAGCGAGTTCGGGGCGTTGTGTTGGGTGCGCGGGCTCCTGGAATATGGGGTCATTCTTGAAATATGTACTTCGCCCGGACTTCTCCCCTTTGATCAGTACTCCCCTTTGTTCAGTAGCAAACCTGTAATGCAGAGGCGAGCGCCGTTCGCATGGGCATGCTGAACGATGATGGAAAGCGCGATCCGACCGTCAAGGTCGCTCCCAGCTTCGGAAACGACGTACCGGAACTGCTCGCCGTCGATCGTTAGAGTTTTACTGCCCGTGTGTTTGAGCACAGTCGCCTCGGCCGAATAATTTCATGCCGATCAGTGGCCGAGCCGGCAAGGCGCCGGCTAGTTAAGGTATACCGCCGTCGTCGTCCGCTCCAGCGGCGCGTTCCGTAGTGGACTCACTCGCCGCTTGTTTTGCCCGCTTGAATGGAAAGTTGATTGGGAACTCCCATTTTTGGTAAGGCGAACGCTTGCGCCGAAAGTGACGAATCAGCCTCTCGATATTCTCTTTGTACCCATAGCCCACGATGAACGGGTGGAGCACTATCTCGCTCTGGATCTTCGCTACCCAGTACCCAACGTCTTGGATATCGGCCACTGCGAAGAGCTTGCGGTCCAATGCACTGGCGACAAGGCAGAGCCAAGTTAAAAATGAATCGATCGAGGTCCGGTAGATCTGAATTCGCGGGTCTTCGTCCATCTCGCCGAGCTGCAAATCTGGACGGAGTGCGTGCGCGAAGATCATTCGATCGTGATCGATGGTGCTTTCGCCGTTCGGCATGTATGGGCGCAAGCTCTCTGGCAAGATCAGCTTCCCTCCGTTCCAGTCGAGGCAGCGCCCGGCGAAAACCAACTCCGGATTGTTGTTAAAGTCCTTGAGATAGGTGTTTGCAAGTTCGGCGCGCTTCCAGCACACAGCTTTCCAGCTGTTAAACAATGCAACCCCGCCCCCGACGAGCCCAACGCTCGCGCCGACATAAGCAATTGCATTGACCGTTTCATTTGGCATGGGAGTCTCTCGGAAGACAGTGCTTCTGCGGCATAACGTAAGGCGGATCAGTGGCCGAGCCTGCGCAACATTGCAGCGGGTGACCCTTGTCAGATTGGCCGGATCGGGGCCACTTGTCAAAACAATAAATTCTGTTGACTCGGTCAGGCTGGCCGACAACAGCCTCGAAGCCTATCTCGGCAAGTGTCAACAGTTTCGCCGCTACTGTGCGACTGTCGGCACCGCAGATTCCAACGCGCCCGGAAAGGCGATCACGGATCCCCAGCCAAGAAGGCCACTTTTTTCGAGTGACATAGCTTGTGGCTTGTGACCCTTTTTCTTCGACGCCGGCTCGGTGCACTGCGTTGGTGGGTTATGTTTCACCGCCGGCCGCCGGAAGTTGGGCGACGGTCGATGACCACTCCGCAAACGGGAATCGTCCTTCCTCGCCGCCAACGTGTGCCCGATTGCGAAGGGAGTAGCACGGATAATCGCCGCCGAATACCCAACCGAGTTCGTTATCGCGCGACCATTTATAGTCGTTTTCCGAAGGAAGAATGACACTGCGATCGCTGAGTTCAGCAACCTCACTGGCACCGAACAGATTCAACTGCTGGTAGTGCGTCGCCAGGGCCTCTTTTCGTGCCGGCACAAATTCGCGTTCATCAAAACCATGACCGACGAAGGGCGTGAGAAGGAGAATCGCAGCGCTCGGGTGCACTTTGTCGATTGGCTCGTTGAGCCAGTGATGATATAGCCTTTTGAGTTCCGACCAACGCAATGCAAATGGATGCCACCGCCCATCATCCCACCAGCCCATTACGCTTGAACGTTTCATGCTCATGCTGCGGAAGCCAAGGTTCACCATCGCCAATTGCGGGGTAATCGTTAGGTCCAAGAAGCACTCCTGGCCGCAATGCAATGTGATTACCGATTCGGCGTAAGACTCGCCATTGATCGTTGTTCTACCGAGCAGGCTGAGGGTCACATCGTCCAACGACTCGTCCAGATGAACGTAGAATCGCCAGAATTGCCGGGTGCGAAGGAAGTCGAGCGAATCAAGCATCGCGAGGTGTCGAGGTCTCGTGCAACATAACCGTTTAGTATCCTGCCCGCCGGCGCAACATAGCACCGGCTGACCCGTGTCAGCTTGCCCGGATCGGGGCTACTTGTCAAAACAATAGATTCTGTTGACTCGGTCAGGCTGGCCGACAATACCGTCGAAGGCTATCGCGGCTGGAATCAACAGTTTTTGCGCTACTGTGCCACTGCCGGCGCCGCAGATTCCTGCGCGCCCGGTTGGCGATCTTGGATCCCCAGCCAGGCGGACCATGGGATCCAAAAGACGTGGGCCAGTAGCGTGAGATAGAAGAAGGGGCCGAGGCAGAGCCAGAAGCCGATTAGCATGGTGGCCATGAGGGGCAATACGATTTTACGGGCTTGGCGGGAGAAGAGCGCGCAGGGATAGAGCAGTTCAGCAAACTGTGCGACGCCGGCCACCGCTAACCCCATCCGGGGATGAAGGTGCAGGAGCCATGGGCCTAGATTTGTGCCGGGGCGGGCTCGGGATGAATACCAGTAGGCGGCTTGTAGGATCGCGTCGGAAATGGTTCCTGAGCGCATCCAGCCGGGAAATCCGCCGTAGCGGATTTTGGCAAAGCCCGCGGCGAAGAAGATGTAAGCGAGGAAGACGCGGACCAACTGGACTGGCCAGCCGTATTCCTCGGGGACGCGAATTTGGGGGTGGCCGCGACGTTGTCGGAGCCAGTTGTCCAGGGAGAACGTATCGCCGCACCGGGAGAAGCCGAGGATGAGGGGAACGAACACGCCGGCGGTGTAGGACCGGCCGGCTACTTCGGGGGCGTCGAGTCCCATGAGGAAGAGGCTGCCCAGCGCGGCGGCGAGGCAGGAGCTTCGCGTGAAGAGGCCGATCGCCGCGAAGACGAGGGCTAGCCGCCAGGCCCATTCCACCGTTAATAGCACCCCGGTGCCCGGAACCGGCACTCCCATCCAGAGGAGATAAGTTGCGCGATATTCGTGGAAGAAGGGCGGGATCGTGCCCCACTCATGGAAGGATTTGAGGAGGCTGAAGGCTACGAAGCCGGTGAAGAACAGTATGCGCGAGATCGCCAGGTCTTTCGCGGACCCTGGCGCGAACCAGAAGCGGTTCCAGCCGCGGGCCCCGATCACGGCTGTCCTCCGGAGACTGCGGGCTCCCAGGCGGCTACGCGCGTCATGCGGGGGGTTGCGCGATTGCTTAACGTTGGGTTGAGGCTCCATGTTGCGTCGTAGAGTCGCAGGGCGGTCATGGGGGGAGCGGGTGTGGATGCGCGGGCACGCTGGTCGTTGGCGTAGCGGAACATCTGGCCGAGGCGGCGCTGAATCTCGGGCATTCCCAGAGTTTCCCGGGCGTCGGCCGAGAACGGGTCGTCGTAGAGGAACGGGGAAAGTGAGACGCCCAGGTTTTGCCGGCCCTCGAGCCAGAATTCGGTGCCGTCTGGAGCTACTCCTGCGAGGATGGTGGCATGGATGACCTTGGTTCGAGCGCGGCGCTCGGCGAACATGGGGTAGTGGGAGAATGGCCAGACTTGGTGGCCGGCGGCGAGGGAGACCAGGTGGCCGCCGAGGACGACTGCAATCAAGCCATTGACCAACCATCGGCGCGCGGGCGTCATGCCACCTTCTTTGGCGGCGGCCGCGGGGTCGGCTGCTGGTTTGTCTTCGGGCTTTTTTTCTGTCATGTGGCGGGGCTTGTCCGATAACTGCGCGCTGCGACGGCACTACTCATCACCTCTATCGGCATCCGCGGCCCGCGCCTCCCTGGCAACTGACGGGGTGGGTCGGGTTATGCGTTGCGATTGAGGAGTTCGCAGATTCCGAAACTTCGACCGGTTTGCGGTGAGCGTGTATAGTCCCCGTCCGACAAGGAGCGGTTCATGAACAGCGCGGCAGCGCTTGGAATACTGGCGATGATTGCCCTGTGGGTGCGGGTGGGCATGGCTTTCTATCAGTTTGGGATTGTGCGCGCAAAGAACTCGGCCGGGTCGGTTTTGCGCGCTGTGGCCGATCTTTGTGTGGGATCGCTTGGGTTTTGGGCTTTGGGTGGGGCGATTCTTTTTTCCGGTTCTTCCAACGGCGTATTCGGGATTCATTCTTCGCTGGTTTTTGGCGCTGACGATGTTGACGTTGCGGCGGGCGTGCTTGCGCTGCTGGCGGCGGTGCTGATTGCCGGCGGGATTGTGACCGGGGCGGCGGCGGAGCGGGCGCATTTTGTTCCGATGCTTGTGGTGTCGGCCGTGATCAGCGGGCTGATCGTGCCGGTGGCGGGTCTGTGGGTTTGGGGCGATGGGTGGTTGCATCGGCTTGGCTTTCATGATGCGGGTGGCGCTTCGGTTGTGCACCTGGTTGGTGGTGTTTGTGCGGTGGTTGCGGTCAAGTTCATTGGGCCGCGGGAGGGAAAGTACAACCGGGACGGGTCGTCGAACGCGATTCCGGGGCACAATGTGCCGATGGCGGCCGCCGGCGTGTTGATCATGTTTGTGACGTGGGGCGCGTATCTTGTGGCGGTTGTCGGGGCGACGTCGGCGCGGCTGGATATTTCGCTTTTGCCGCATGTCGTGATGAACGTATTGCTGGCGGGGGGCGCGGCGGGGATCGCGAGTCTTGTCTGGTGCCAGTTTCGATTTGGCAAGGCGGACGCTTTTCTGATGTATGGGGGCGTGGTGGGCGGGCTGGTGGCGATTTCGGGGGCGGCTGATCTTGCCGGGACGCGATTCGCGGTGCTGGTTGGAATGGTTGCGGGTGTGGTTGTTCCGTACCTGATGGTTGCGCTGGATCTGCGCGGGCGGCTGGACGATCCGGCCGGCGGGATTGCGATACATGCGGGGGGCGGAGTGATCGGGACGCTGGCGGCGGGATTCGTTGGGCATGCCACGTTTGGGATGCGGATGAAAATTCTCGGCGTGCAGGGGCTGGGGTTGCTGGCGATCGCGGCGCTGGCGATTGGCTTGTCGATGGGGCTGTTTTTTGTGTTGAAGAAAGTCACGCGGCTGCGGGCGCGCGAGGCGGATGAATTTGACGGGCTGGATTTGGCGGAGCATGACATTGGGGCCTACCCGGATTTTCAGCAGACGATGATCAAGAGCTATCACCTGCGGGAAATGTGATCGGCCTTCGTCAGACCAGCAGTCCTTTGTACAGGCTCTCGACTCGATCGATGTATTTTTCGACGGTGTAGCGGTCTTCGATGAGGGCGCGGCCGGCAGCGCCGAGTTTGTGGCGGAAGGGGCGATCTTCGGCGAGACGGATGATGGCTTGTTCGAGGGCTGCGCCGTCGCGGGGTGCGATGAGGAGGCCGGTTTGTTCGTGGAGGACGACTTCGCCGACGCCGCCGGCGTCGCAGGCGATGACGGGGCGGGCGGCGGCCATTGCTTCCATGTAGACGTTGCCGGGTCCGCCTTCGTAGGCGGAGGGGCCGGCGAAGATATCGCACCATGCGTAGTGGACGGGCAGGTCGGCGTGATTGACGTAGCCGGTGAAGTCGAAATGCGCCTCGGCTTTTGCTTGGGCGATGATGATTTTGATGTCCTCGACGTGTGTGGGGTCGCCCTTGCCGATGAGGCGGATGACGATGGCCGGGTAGCGCTCGCGGAGGCGGATGACGGTGTGGACGAGCATGTCGAAGCCTTTGGCGCCGACGAAATTTCCGACGAAGAGAATGCGCGGGCCGGGGGCATCGGAAGGGGGGGTGCATGGGCCAAAGGCGGCGAGGTCGACGGCGCTGTGGATGATGTGCGCCTTATCGGCGGGGTAGCCGTACTGCTGTTCGCAGAGGCGGGCGGTGCTGAAGCTGGAGGCCATGACCAGATCGCTGTGGTGGATGCTGGTGCGTTCCATGAAGCAGCCGATGTTCCACATGACACTGCCGACTTCCGGCCAGCCCATGTGGAGGCCGAACATGACGAGGGGTCCGTGGAGTTGGACGACGTATTTGGCGCTGCGCCAGTTGAAGGTATCGGTCTGATAGAGGAAGCCTTCGCCGCCGTATTCGGGGAACTGGATGATGTCGAACTTTACCTCGTGCATCAACGCGTCGAGCTTGCGGGCGACGGCCATGCTGTAGGCCATCCAATAGGTGCAGAGCTCGAAGCCGCCATGGCCGAGATCGGGCTCGGCGATGCGATGGATGACGGCCTTGTTGTCGAGGTAGGTGTGGGCTTCGGTGTCCCAGGAGGCGCTGACGACGTGAACTTCGTGGCCGCGGGCGGTGAGGCCCTGGGCTTTGAGCCAGGTTTGTGTACCGATGCCGCCGCCGCCGGTATGTGGCGGATATTCTTGAGAGACGAGGCAGATCTTCATAAGGCCGGGCTCCGGCGGCAGTTGGTTTGGAATGATACGGCAGCGGATTGAGACACGGAGGATACCAGAAAGTTGGAGGGGATGAGCGGGGCGGGAGGGTGCTGGAGAGCGGGGGGTGGAGACGGGGAAGGGGGTTGGTATTGGTGCGCACAAATGTGCGCGATTGGGTTGCGCGGTTGGTTTGGGCGGGGTGTTTTTCGCAACTGTTGTTTTTGTATGTGGTTGTGGTGATTCTGGCGCAGTCGCTTTGGTGTGCAAAGCGACCACTAACCGACCACCAATCGACCACCAACCGACTAGTAACCGACCACCAACCGACGTGTAACCGACTAGCAAACGACCACTAACCGACCACCAACCGACACAGGGGGAGAAGAGGCACGAAGGCACGAAGGCACAGAGGCACGAAGGGGGGAAGAAGGAATGACCAAGGCCCAATGACCAACAAAGCACCAAGTTCCAATGACCAAGATTGGGTCGATTCTTGGGGATCGGTGCTGCGGATGTGCGCGCAAAAAATGTGTTTGGGATGGCCGAGATGGTGGGTGTGAAATTCAAGTGTTGGTGCGGCCGATGTTTGTGTTCGAGGCGGAGTTTTTTTCCTGTGAAAAAACCGACCCCAAAGCGACATAGAACCGACCCCGAAACCTCCCTCAAATCGCCCCGAACCGACATTGAATCGACCGTTTTTGACCCTCGTTTGACCCCTTTTCGACTCGCTGCGCTTCGCTCAAGACAGGCCAAGCGACGGGGGTGTGGAAGTGCTGAGGAATGAGTGCGCATTGCTGGGGAAGCGAGGCGAAGGGTGAGAGATGAGGTGCGATAGACGAGAAAGCGCGTGGTGGAGCGGCGGGCTTCGGCCTTATGGGTGAACGGCTGGGTGATTGATCGCATGGTTTCCCTCCTTGCCTGGTCGCTGCCTGATGTTTTTTGATACCGAACATTATGCTATCAAGTGCGGATGGGCGGGTCAATGGAAATCTTTGGTTTTTTGGTGAGGTATCTTTGACGGGAATGAATGCGAAGGGTGTGAGGAGCGAGGTGATTTTGTAGTCAATTTATGGAGTGGTGTCGCGTGGGCTGGGCAGTGCGGCGGGCTGCCTTGCGATCTACATGGTAGCTGAAGCTACCACGCCGCGCGAGGGGCGGCGGATGCCGATGGTGGTTGTTGTCTGAAGTTGGCGGGTTTTGGTGGTGGGGATGTGATTGAATGAAATGGAAGCCGGCGGGGTGTTGCGGACAGGCCGTGAACGCTGATCGGACCGGAGGGTTCGGCCCGGCCTCGCTCGATCCAATTGTGTTCTGGGTGGACGGGTGATGGATGGGCTGTTAAAAGGCGAACGCAGCGGTGAAATGCGAAATATGTACGCATCCCCTTTGAGTTCGTTCGGCTGACCAAGCCCCGATCGCAGTTCAAGGAATTGGAGGGAAAACGCAAAAACGCCCGGAAATTACAGGCATCTGATGCTTAATCCATGCCATTCTACGCATCCCCTCTGAGTTCGCCATCCCCTTTGAGTTCGCCCTAAGGTCCTTCGGTCGCTGTCGCTCCGTCAGGATTCTCATCCACAAGGCTAAAAGTCTGGAAGGCGGTCCATTTTTTTCAGACGGGTCGCACGACCAGAAATCCGCGTACAATCGGCTGGTGCCCGTCGCGTGGAATCGCGAGCTTTGGCGATATAATGTGACTTCCTAGGTCATTCGCTGTGACTGAGAATTCGTTCACCAACTCTAGTCCTGTCGACTCTATTAGCGCCTCCTGTTCGTGGAGGGAGAGAATCAACGAAGGCACGTCCACACGTGTGCCATCCGACATAACGAATTCAGCAATTTGCCCTTCGTTGGCCTGTCGAAACGTGCTCGACCATTCCCACGACGGCGTCGTAAAGATGACGTGGCCATTCGGTTCAAGAACACGGTGAGCCTCAGCCCAGAATGTGTTTGTGTTGTACGGGTCCCCGAGTGAAGCCACCAGCGCCGAAACACTCCCGTCTGGCACCGGTATGCGATAAGCTGGCGCGATCAAAAATTGTGTGGGCTCCAGCCCCAATCCCCGAGAGTGCTCGAGCATTTTCGGGGATGAATCGGTGACGAGAACGCTCTGGACTCTGCACCCGTGTTCAACGAGATATTCCAACAGCAGGGATTTTCCGGCACCAACTTCGACCAAGCGGGCCGTCCGCGTGCAGACGTCTAGAAGCCAGTGTGCTAAGACCACCGCGCTTGCAGTCCGAAAATTGGCGCACGTCGGATGGAGAATTGGATCATAGTACTCCGCGGCGAGCCGCTCGTAGGAGTTTTCCGATACGACGCAATTGTCTCTGCGAAACTGTTGTTGACTGCTCAACTGCTTGAACCTCCACAAAGATGGGCGTTAAATTTATCGGGTTGTTGATCAGGCGTCATGAATTCGGATCTGTGGTCCTTGAACGGCAGCGACAACCTTAGACAAGGCGGTGGTTGCATCGTGGGCTGTCAGCGTCTTCTCAATTGTCTCAATTTGCGCGGGTGTCAGGGATTGCTCTTGTGCCCGCGACACAATTGATCCTGGCGCGGTCGCGTCCATGTAAAGGCAACCCAGTTGCTGCCCGGCGCGATTGCGCAACACGAGGCAAGCATATGAACTCCGTTTTGAACCGTGAAGCGATATCTGTTCGGCCGTCATGCCGAAAAACGAAACTAATTCAGTTGTTGGTATCTCGGCCCTTACAATGCTCTTCTGCTCTCTCCAGCATTTTCCAACAATCCCAAATCTTACCGAATGGGTTCGACCAGCAGATTGTGTGACGTCTTCAGGGTAATAGCTCAGCAACTGAAACAGCGTGTCAGCGAATAATTGATCGAGCACGTGGATCGTAGCGCGAAACCCGTCGATATCGCTCGGCTTTTTGCCGAGAGACTCAACCGCTTTGTCAACTAGCAACTTGAATTTCTCAACTAGTTCATGCTTCTCGATGGCATCGCCAAAGGCTTTTTTCTCGTCAGCGCGATACTGCGCAAACGCGGCCTCTGCGGTCAATTTTGCCGCCCGTTGTTCCTCCCCGGCATTGAACTTAAACTCCGCAACGCCGAACTTCGCGGATTCCATCTTTAGCCCCAATCGCTGCAGATCTCTTGTGAAGCGCCCGGTGAATATGTAAATGATAGCGAGAAATAGTGTTAGAGCCACAAAGATGTGATACGAGATGTCGCCTATAGTCGCTGGCGTCCAATCATCGCGCAACGGCGCCGGAGTGATTTTAAGCGATTTTATGCTTCCATTGTCGGCGGTGAGTTCAATGGCATCCTTCGGGTTGACGCTACCGATGTGCTTGAGTCCGGCTTGGGTTACGTCGTCCGCGCTTGGCTGGCTCGCCGTTGTAGGCGCGGCGGCAGGTTTGGGAGGGGTGTTAGGTTCGCTCGAACACACGCCGAAACTGATCAGTGTCAACGCGCACATGATCACGCCGCTCAATTTCAATAAACCCATCATAATACCTCCACGTGATGATCCGCACCGAACGACAGCCTATGCTCTCAAACGCAAAAGCTACGTGAGGGGCGGCGTAATGCGCGTGTGAATGTGTTTGACGCGGCTATCAATCATCGTGCAGTTTACGCCCCGAAACCCCTGCACACCGAAACGTTCCACGCAAAACGACGCGACGGCTGAACCATACGCTAGCGCTAATCTTAGTGCTTCCTCCGTTATCGGGCCACCGCTCCTTGCGAGGCTCGCCGTCATCGCACCTGCAAAGCTATCACCCGCCCCAGACGGGTCGACCGCGGCACAGGCATATGCGGGCACTTCAAATATCCTGCCGTCGTAAATTGCGGCCGCTCCCCGTTCTGCACGTGTCATCACTACGAATCGGCATCCAAGCCCCGCAACCGCTCTGATAGCATTCATCGGATCGCTTGTCCCTGCCAGAAGTAGCATTTCTTCTTCGTTGGCGATGAAACCGTGCACAACGCCTCTCATTTTCAGGAGCGCGATCAGCGACGCCCGCTTGCGCATGATCCAATGTTCGATTGTACCGAGCACGACGGTCTGATCTTGCCCGAGGTTCAGCAGGACACTTTTTTGGAGGTCCGGGTCAAGATTGGCGAGCAGCCAGAATTTCGAGCATAAGCAACTTGCGGGCACAATCGGCTGGTAATTCTCATAAGCCCCGAGCCTCAGGTCGAGTGTGACCCTTTTGGAAATGTCCGTGGCGTCATACTCCGCCTTCCAAAAAAAGGTTGGCGATTGAGTTTGTTCTAATCCTTGACGATCAACTCCAAATTCGTCCAGGCAATGCTTGAACCGATTGGAGGAGTCTGTACCCACAATCCCGATGAGCGCGGCCGGATGCACAAACTGAGCGCCGATAGCCGCATACACTGCCGACCCACCAAGGCCGTGCGGCGGAACTGATGTGCCGTGCGGCGAGATGATCTCCTCACATACGACCGTTCCCACGACGACGACGTTGTTCATCAATTGTATAGTTTACCTGAATCCGACGCCGATCCAACCGCCAATGTCGTTCGCGACTTTGAACGCGTACGGGTATTTGGTGAGCCCGCATCGGGCCGGCCTTTTAGCAGATCAGCGCGACGCGCTCCGCTTCGCGTTGCGGCTAAACGTGTAGGAGTCAGGCGTGGGCGAACAGGCGCTGCCAGAGTGGGGGGCCGAGGATTAGGAGGCCTATGGCTATGGAGGCTATGGCGGCGATTAGGACCATGCCGGCGGCGAGGTCTTTGGCGGCTTTGGCTAGCGGGTGGCGCTGGGGCATGGCTAGATCGACCGCTGCTTCTATGGCTGTGTTCAGGCCTTCGAGGATGAGGACTAACGCGATGGTGAAGACTAAGACCGCCCATTGTTCGGCTTTGATGTGTAGCCAGGCGGCTACTGCGCAGGCGATTGCGCCCAGGGTTACTTCTATGCGGGCGTTGCGCTGGGTGCGGAGGAGGTAGGCGAGGCCGGCGAAGGCGAAGTAGAAGGAGTGGAGGAGCTTGCGGAAGGGGGAGAGGCCTTCGGGCGTGGCGGTTTCGTGGGGGATGGGGTCGGTGGCGGGCAAAGGTGTTTCTCGATTCAGGTTGCGGGTGTTGGCCGGTGCAATGGGACACGATTGTGGGCCGGCTTGCAACTGATATCGGGTTGATTGGACCATTGGCCGCCTACCTCGCGGATTATGACGCGGCCGGAAGAGTCACCGATGGCGGCCATGAAGCGGCGCATGGGATCGGCGACGGGTTCGTGGGAGAGGCGGAAGGTGCTGTGGTGCATGGGGAGGACGAATTCGGCGTCGACGTGATCGGCCATGGCGAGGGCCTGTTCGGGGGTGGCGTGGGCAGCGAGGTAGGGGTCGTAGCCGCCGATGCCGACGATGGCGAGATCGACTTTGCCGATGTCGCGGAAGTAGTCCTGATAGGCGGTGTCGCCACCGTAGAGGACGCGGCGGCCGGCACCTTCGAGGAGGAAGGCGCTGAAGCCGCGGTGCTGGTCGAAGAAGGTGCGTGCGCCCCAGTGTTTTACTTTTTGGGCGGTGATGGTGAGAGGGCCGAAGGTGTGCGATTGGCCGAGGGGCAGTTCGGTGATGGAGCGGAAGCCGAGATCTCGTATGAGGTCGGAATTACCGGGAGAAGTGATGACGGGAATTCGTTTGGGCAGGCGGGCGAGCGTGGGGCGATCGAGATGATCGAAGTGGGCGTGGGAGACGAGGATGAGGTCGATAGGGGGAAGCTGGCGGAGGGAGAGAGCGGGCGCGACGAGACGTTTGGGGCCGCCGGTGATGAGGCCGAGGCCGATGCCGACGCGGCTACTTAGGACAGGGTCGGTGAGGATGGTGACGCCGGAGATGCGGAGGAGGACGGTGGCGTGGCCGATCCAGACGGCGGCGAGGTCGTGGGATTCCCAGTTGGAGAGATCGGGTTTGATGCGGGCGGGGCGCGGAGGATGTACGCGGTCGAGCAGGCGCATGCGGCCGCGGCTTCGGCCGAGGGAATCGGCGAGGCGGAGGGTGAAAGGGCTGCGTTTTGCCCAGTCAGTGATGTTGCGCCAGTTCAAGGGGATTTTGGCTCCATTGGGGTCTCGGATTGTATGCGCGAACTGAAGGCGATTGAAGCCGCAGAGATTTGCCATAAATAAATCCGGCGCGGGGCGAACCGGCCTGCCTGGTCGGGCGAAATAAATGTGCAACAGGATTTTCAACACGTGGAGTGAACATGTCGAAGCGCCGCGCCGGATTTACCCTGGTCGAATTGCTGGTGGTGATTGGAATTATCGCACTGCTGATTTCACTACTGTTGCCGGCGCTTGGGAAAGTGAAGGAGCAGTCGAACCGGATGGGGTGTGCATCGAACATGCGGCAGATTGGCGGCGGGTTCATCATGTATGTGGGGGACAATTCTGGTGTGTTTCCGAGTCCGGCGGTGGATCAGCGGTATGAGGATTGGATTTACTGGCATCAAGGCCGGAAGTTGAATGATGGGCGGCTGGTTCCGTACTTGGGCGGGGTGTTCAATCCGCGATTGTTTCAGTGTCCGTCGGACGATATCGCGACGCATCCGACGCTGGGAGGCGGTGACGTGTATCGGTACAGCTATACGGTGAATGAAAAGATTTGCGGCTACTTTCAGCCGTCGATCAAGATCACCATGGTGCGGCGATCGTCGGACAAGATTCTCATGATCGATGAGAGCGGGATTACCGTGGATGACGGGTGCTGGGCACCGCAGAATTATCCGCTGGACGGGCAGAATCTCTTGTCGAGCCGGCACAATAAATCGTACGAGGACAAGACCAATCCGAATGGGGGATTTGGAAATGTGCTGTTTGTGGACGGGCATGTGGATTTCACGGCGCGGACGGTGTCGCTGGATCCGATGAGCTATGATCCTTCGAAATAGGGGGCGGGCGCATTGCTTGATGGGTGCGATGGCGCGACAATTACGGCAGTTCTCACTTCAAGAGGAGGCTGCCGTGCCCTTCGAAACTCTGGACACTGATTTATTTTTGTGGCGCGACACGTGCAACGTTTATTTGATCCGTGATGGGGACGCGGCCATTCTGATCGATCTTGGGGATGGGAGCGTGCTGGACCATTTGAGCGAAGTGGGGGTGCGGGATGTTGAGTGGGTTTTATTTACGCATCATCATCGGGAGCAGTGCCAGGGGCTAGGGAAACTGGCCGGTGGGAAGATGAAGGTGGGTGCGCCGGAAGCGGAGCGGGGATTTTTTGAGAGGCCTGCCGAATTTCGAAAATTGAAGCCGACGCTGAATGATGCGTTCGCGGTTTATGGCGCGAGCTTTGTGAGGCCGCCGATATCTGCGATCAAGATCGATCGCGGGTTTGGGCGGATGGACGATTTTGCCTGGCGCGGCCGGGAGTTCTGGTGTGTTGAGACTTCGGGGAATAGTCCGGGGAGCATGTCGTATCTGCTGAAGCGCGGCGACCGGTGGATCGCGTTCGGCGGGGACGTGATGCTGTTTGGCGCGAAGATGCACACGTGGTTTGATACGGAATGGGATTACGGATTTGCCAAGGGGATTTACGCTTTACACAACGCGGCGGCGCTATTGGACAGCTTTGAGCTGGTTTCGCTTTATCCTTCGCATGGGGCGGTGATTCGGGAGCCGCGGCTGCATCTTCAGGAGTATCAGGGGAAGCTGCGCGAGCTGGCGCGGCATTATGTGCGCGGGTATGAACTGTTTACGTTTGCGGCGGCCGATCAGGATCGGGTGTCGAAGCCGACGGTGGTTCCGCATGTGTGGCAGGTGACGCCGCACTTGTTCAAGTTTAAGGGGCCGGACTATTGGCCGAATTTCAGCTTGATATTGGCGGACAATGGGCACGGGCTGGTGATTGACTGCGGGCTTTTTGACAAGGTGTTTCTAGATAAGGCGATTGGGCTGATGCAGGAAAGGCTTGGGTTGAAGAAGATCGACGCGGTGATCGTGACGCATTATCACGGCGACCATTGCCAGGAGGCCCCGCACATGCGCGAGAAGTGGGGGGCGAAGCTTTGGACGCTGGATCGGGTGACGGATCGAGTGCGGTATCCGGAGCGGTATGACTATGCCGCGCCGATCAACACGTATGGGAAGAATATCGATTCGATTGTTTTCGACCGGCTGCTGCGGGATGGGGAGACTTTTACGTGGGAGGGATTCACGATCACGGCCGACTGGATGCCGGGGCAGACGGAGTTTGCGCAGTGTCTGCATGGGGAGATTGATGGGCGGCGGGTGGCGTTTACGGGGGACAATATTTTTGCGAGCACGACGGATCCGGCGCAGAACGGGCATGAGGCGGTGGTGGCGCGGAACAGTGGGATTCTTGAAGAGGGTTATTTGTACGCGGCCGGTTATTTGCATGGGCTGAATCCGGATTTGATTATTGGCGGGCATTCGTGGGTGATGGATAAGCCGGCCGGTTTGATTGAGCGGTATCGTGCTGGGGCGCTGGCGCTTCGGAGTGCGTTGAAGGCGCTGAGCTGCGAGGAGGACTACCGATATTGGTTTGATCCGTACTGGGTGCAGGCGGAGCCGTATCGGGTGAAGGTTGCGCCGGGTGGGCAGGGGGATGTGGTGATCTATGTGCGGAATTTTCGGGATCGGGATCAGATGCATCGGATTGAGCTACATGCGCCGCCGGGGATTAAATGTGAGCCGGCGGTTTTGGAAGGGACGTTGAAGGAGGAGACGCGGAAGGGGTTTGCCGTGCGCGTCGGTGCGGCGGAGGGTGCTGCGCTGGGCGTGGCGATAGTGGCGTTTGATGTGACGATTGATGGCCGGCGATATGGCGAGTTGTTTGATCTGATGGTTGAGGTGGCGAAGTAAGTCAGGGGAGCTTCAATGCGATTTTCTTTTCGGCGATGACGGTTTCGACGCGTTGGAGGAGGTTGGAGCGTTCGAGGGTGGCGTCGCGGGCGGCGGCCTGGAGGGCGGCGGGGAGGCGGGGATCGTTGATGGCGATGAGCGCTTCGAGGGCGGCGGAACGTGCGTAGGGTTCCGCGTCGGCGTCGGCGAGCAGGGCGGCCAACTGATCGCGGGCGGGATCGTCTTTTGTATTTGGAAGTAACAGGAGTTTGGCGGCGGCCCGGGCGGCGGCGTTTGCCGTTTCGGGTTTGCGCGAGGCGAGGGCGACGCGAAGTGGCGGGAGCGCCTCGGGGGCGGCCATGTCTGCGAGGGCGAGGAGGGCGGAGCCGGCGAGCGGGCTTTTGGCATCCTGGGCGATGGCGAGGATGGGCGGGATTGAGTCTTTATCGCCGACTGCGCCGAGTGCGCGGATGGCGGCCGAGGACCAGTTGATGTCGTTGCTGGTTTTCCAGATGGCGCGGGCTTCGTTGATGGTCTTTGGATCGTGAATGGCGGCGAGAGCGGTGATGGCGAGGTCGCGGAGATTGGGTTCGGACATGTGCTCGATTGCGTAGGGGTAACCGTCGGGAATTTTGTGACGGCCTAGGAAGGCCGCGAGTTCGAGTTTTCTGCCGAGGTCCATTTCGCCGGCGAGATGTGGCTGGGCGGCTTTGGCGGCGTCATCGGTGTCGATTTTAAGAAGTGCGTTGATGACGGAGGAGCGGCTGTCGGATTGGCCTGACTCGAGAATATCGGAGAGGGTTGGGACGAGGCGCGGGTCGGCGAGTGTTGTTGCGGCGAGGCAGAAGAAGAGTTGTTCGCGCGAGTCGAGGCCAAGCTTGTAGGCTTCGAGAAGTGCGGGTGCGGCTACGTCGCGGGGGCATTCGCCGAGGGCTTCGAGTTCGGTGTAGGCATTGAGGCCGGTCGCGAGTTTTTGCTTGAGTCGACGGAGAAGGCGCGGCGCTGTGTCGGGGCGGTCGTGGGTTTCGGCGGTTTCGATGCGGAGTTCGATGTCGTGCGGTGTGTCCAAGGAGAGTTCGTCCAGGAAGTCGTCGGCGGGCGGCCGGAGATCCGGGAGTTGGAGGCGGCTGGCGGCGGCGATCCGCGTGGCGGATTCGGCGAGCGTGGCGGGCCTGGGCTTCAGGGAGAGGGCGGCGGTTGCTTTCGGATCGATGACGCCGGCGAAGCCGATGGCGTCGATGAAGGCGAGGCGCGGGTTGAGGATCGTTTCGGGACGATCGAGGGATGCGACTAGCAGGGCGACGCCTTCTTTGCGGAGGTCGTCGTGGTGCAGGTAATCGGCTTCGAAGATTTTTTGCAGGGTTGTGGCGGCGGCGGTGCGGACGGCCGGGGAATCTGAAATGAGATGTGGCTTTATGGCCGCGATGATGCCGGGGAGTTGTGCTGCGAGGATGGAGCGGTGATCGAGGGCCGTCAGCAGGCTGACTGCGCCGGCGCCTTTGGCCTCAGGAAGTGAATTGAGGAGGAGTGTGACTTTGCGGGCGCGGTCGTGTTCGTTCAGGGTGGCAAGGAGGGTTTGAATGGCTGGGATGATCGGATCTTTTTCGTCGGTGAGCGGACCTGGGTTCACGCGGTTGTTGCCGATGCGTTCCACGACATAGCCGACATTGGAGCGGCCCAGAATCAGGAGGCGAAACTGGTCTTTGACGATGGAGGATGGTCCGTCGAGGGAACCCCATTGGCCGAGGTCGTCGCTGGTGAGGGAGAGTGAGTCGCGGGCGAAGACGCCTTTGAGGGTGCGGAGCGGTTTGAATTTGTACTGGCGTGATACGGATTCGCCCTTGCCGCCGTGAACGATGCGTTGCTCGCTGACTTCGGTGACGCGGGCGATCAGGACCAATTCGCTGGAGGCGAGGGACGAATCCAGGTCGAGGCCTTCGAACCATTCGCCCCTTGCGTGAGCGGTGGTCGGGAGTTGAGCGAGGCATAGAATAATAAGGCTGGCGACGAGACGGGCGCGCAACAGTGGCATGTGGGTTCCTTTTCTTTATCCTTTGTAGCGTGTGGCGGCGGATATATTAGAGGAATTCAAAATCGCGCAGCTCCTTATGTTTGCCAGCAAGCCTGTCATTGGAATCTCCGGGGGGATCGGAAGCGGGAAAAGCTTCGTGGCCAAATTGTTTGAGGAACTTGGATGTGTCGCGATTAATTCTGACAATCAGATTTCAGAGGCATATCGGCGCGTGGATGTGAAGGAGGCGCTCAGGCGGTGGTGGGGGGATGATGTTTTCCAGGCGGATGGGGAGATCAGGCGCGGGGCGATCGCTGCCCGGATATTTTCGGATGTGGCGGAAAAGAAGCGGCTGGAGGGGCTGCTGCACCCGCTTGTCATGCAGATGCGTGACGCGGAGATGACGAAGGAAGCTGATAATCCGAAGGTTCTTGCCTACGTCTGGGATACGCCCCTATTATTTGAGACCGGCTTGGATCGGGATTGTGATGCACTGGTATTTGTGGATACTCCTCGGGAAATCAGGCTTGACCGGCTGCGAAGGCAGCGCAGGTGGGAGGACGCCGAACTGACCCGACGAGAAAATTTGCAAATGCCTCTAGACAAGAAGCGGGAAATGTCCGAATATAACATTCGAAACACCGCTGGTGCGGACAAGGTTCGCATTCAAGTCCGAGAGGTACTTTCCCGTATACTGGCCGATGTGAAGAGAATCAGCAGCCCAGAGGGGCCTTCGGCGAGCCATTAAAACGATCTATTCCCCTTGATGAATGCTGAGGTTTCTCCAATAGCTAGATGCAGTTAATTGAACCCACGGCGGGTTTGAACAGTATTATTTCTGTTACTTCCAGCCGGTTTTTGTTCCTGCCTGTAAATGATCTGAACGGGACGAAGAGTGTCCTTTTGGGTCACGTCAATGACATTCGACGATTTTGTCAGAGCGTAAGAGCAGGGGCGACGATTTTTCGATTGATGATTTAAACGGATTGACAGCGTGACCTTGTCGGCGGCTTTCGTTCAGCCTGCCCAGGCATGGCGCACAAGCCAACCCTTCCCATAACCCTATCACCCCCTTTCAGGAGTATTGAGCCACATGGCCAAAACCACACAAAAGCGCCGTCCGGCACCCCGTGAGCGAGAAAACCGAGAGCCTGTCGAGCAGCAGCAGGAAGCACCCGTGGAGGTCGCAGTAGAGGAACAAGAAGCGGCGGCACAACCGGTGGCCGTCGCGGTCGAGGCCCCGCCCGCGCCGCAGCCTGTCCGCAATGAGCCGCCTGTCCGCATTGAACCGCCCGTTCGCAATGAAGCGCCGCGTCACGAGCCGCGCGATGAGACCCCCACTCCCAGCGAGGACGTGGCCGCTTTCGACGAAGAGACCAATGCCAAGTATGAGCAGGTCAAGGGCGGAAAGCTGTACATCAAGGACCTGCAGCAGATGGAAGTGCATAAATTGCACGAGATCGCCAAGGCTGAAAACATTCAGGACTTCGTTGGCCTGAAGAAACAGGACCTGATTTTCCAGATCCTTCGGGCCCGCATTCGGCAGAACGGGCTGATGTACGGCGAAGGCGTGCTGGAAATTCTTCCCGACGGTTTCGGCTTCCTCCGCAGCCCGGAATACAACTATCTTCCATGCCCGGATGACATCTACATCAGTCCGTCGCAGATCCGACGGTTTGGGTTGCGCAATGGGCATGTCGTGCAGGGCCAGATTCGCCCGCCGAAGGAATCGGAACGTTATTTTGCGCTACTTCGCGTGGAAGCGATCAACGGCGAAGATCCGGAGAAGATCACGGAAGTCAGCAACTTTGAAGACCTGACGCCGCTGCATCCGAACCGGCGGCTGCTGCTGGAGACGGATCCGAAGGAATTCAACATGCGGATTTGCGATCTGGTCACGCCGATTGGCAAAGGCCAGCGCATGTTGATCGTGGCTCCGCCGCGCACTGGTAAGACGGTGCTCTTGCAGAAGATCGCCAACTCGATCAGCAAGAATCATCCGGAAGTTGTGTTGATCATTTTGCTGATTGACGAGCGGCCGGAAGAAGTGACGGACATGGAGCGGAACACGGCCGGCGAGGTTGTGAGCTCGACGTTCGATGAGCCGGCGAGCCGTCACGTGCAGGTTGCCGAGATGGTCATTGAAAAGGCCAAGCGGTATGTGGAATTTGGCAAGGACGTGGTGATTCTACTCGACTCGATCACGCGTCTTGCACGAGCCTACAACACCGAAGTGCCGCACTCAGGCAAGATCCTGACTGGCGGTGTGGACGCGAACGCACTGCAAAAGCCCAAGCGGTTCTTCGGCGCTGCCCGAAACATCGAAGAGGGCGGCAGCCTGACGATCCTGGCGACGGCCTTGATCGACACCGGCAGCAAGATGGACGAAGTCATCTTCGAAGAGTTCAAGGGCACGGGCAACGCCGAACTGCACCTCGACCGCCGCCTGGTCGACAAGCGTGTCTGGCCGGCCATCGACATCAACGCTTCCGGCACCCGCCGCGAGGAACTGTTGCTGGATCCGAAAGAGCTGGAACTGGTTTATCGCCTGCGTCGCGTCCTGTCGGACATGAACGCGGTCGAGGCCGTCGAGTTGCTCAAGGGCCGGCTGGAGAAGGCGCTGAGCAATGCACAGTTCCTGATGAGTATGAATCTGGACTGATCCGTGTTTTTATATTGAGACTGTTCTTGAAGCCCCGGTATATTTGCACCGGGGCTTTTTTGATGGTGTATGATTGGGTGTCGGGAGAGGATCGATTATGAGTCAAGCTCCGCCATTTCCTTCACCGCACGACACAGCGCATTACAAGAATGCCGCGGAATGGATGGACGCACTTGGCCATGTTCCGCTCGAACGGATCGTGTTTGATCCGTGGCCGGGCACGGCGACGGAAGAGGACGTTCTCCGCCTTGATGATGATGAGGATCGCCTTTGTGAACTGGTTGAGGGGACATTGGTGGAGAAGACGACGGGAAATGAAGAGTCGGCCATCGCGATGCTGATCGGGCATTTGTTGCTGAACTATGTTTTGCCCCGGAAGCTGGGGCTGGCGAGCGGTCCGGACGGCATGATGCGAATACTGCGGCGGCTTGTTCGGATTCCGGACGTGGCATTCGTGTCAGCAGCGCGGCTGCCCAACGGCGGGATGCCGGCCAAAGCGATTCCCGAACTGGTTCCCGATCTTGCGGTCGAAGTGTTGTCCGAGAGCAATACGCGCAATGAGATGGCGATCAAGCTCGCGGAATACTTCGAGGCGGGGACGCGGCTGGTGTGGTATGTCGATCCGGTTTCGCGGTGCGTCGATGTATATACGTCTGCTGGAACGCCGAGCCGGCTGGGTGAGAAAGATCTCTTGACGGGTGGAGACGTTCTGCCGGGATTTGAAGTGCGGGTGGCTGAGATTTTTCCGAGCGTCTGATCGATGAGAAAGTCATGAACAGTCCCTTTCCAGGCATGGATCCGTATCTCGAGGCACACTGGCTTGATGTGCATACATCGCTGGTCAGCGGATCGCGCGATGTCCTCAATCAACTGCTACCGCCGGACCTCGTCGCCAGTGCGGAAGAACGCATCGCGATCGAATCCGAGCACAATGACGTTCATCGTTTCGGTCCCGATGTGCGTGTGTTCGAGCCTCAGAGCGCGCTTGAATCGGATGATCGCGGCTCGCTGGCGGTCGCCGCGCCTTATAGGCTTGTTGTTCAGATCGAACCGATTATCCAACGGTTTATTCGGATTGTTGAGGTCGGGACGGAACGTCTTGTGAGCGTCATCGAGTTTGTCAGCAGCTCGAACAAGATCGGAGACGGTCTGATTGCTTTTCAATCCAAGCGGCGCGAGCTTTTGGCAAGCGGCGTGAATTTTGTAGAGATCGATCTGGTTCGTGATGGTGACTGGCGGGCGTTGCTACGCCCTCATGTATGCCCACGGAAAATCGCAACGGTTTATCGAGCGATCATGCGTATGCCAAGCGATTTGGGCGCGGCCTATCTGCATCCCATTGCGTTGCAGCAGCGTTTGCCCAGTATCGATATTCCGTTGCGATCGACCGATGCCCGGTTGCAGCTTGATTTGCAATCGCTTCTCGATCGCGCGTACCTCAATGGACGATATGGTCGCCGGATCGACTACCAGAAGCCGTGCGAGCCCACCTTGGAAGAGACGGACACCGTTTGGGCCAATGAATTGCTTATTACGGCTGGGCTTCGCCAGCCGTGAATCCGCGCGCTTTCAAAATCAACTCTGTGCGAAGATCGAACAATCCCTTTTCCAAGCCGACCGGATATTGATGCGGGTTGGCGAAGCGCTTTATGCCGGCGTGGAAGCTTGAGAGCTGTTGGTGCGTTCGTCTTCGCGCTTCGTGGACGGGTGGCGGGTCGTAGACGCGCCGGCCTTCGCGGAAGATCGGGGTGAGGAGATCTTCGTATGGGGTGCCGGATGGGATTGGCTTTCGGCGGGTCATGTCGTTGGGGTCTACTATTGTGAAATTGGCGGGTGGGCCGCTGATCTCGTCGTAGATTGCGTCTGCGATGGCCTCTCGGTCCTTGAGGAAGCGGCGGGCGTTCAGCATTCCGGGGATCGAGGTTTTGGCGGTTTGCTCTGAGAGTTTGACTTTGTATTCCCAGTCTTTGCCGGGGTGGCGTAATGCCGAAAGCTTGTAGACGCCGCCGAGGGCGGGTTGGTCGTAGCCGGTGGCAAGGCGGGTGCCGACGCCCCAGACGGCGATCTTTGCGCCCTGCGCTTTCAGGCTGGTGATGATGTGCTCGTCCATGTCGTTGGACGCGATGATTTTGGCGTTGGGGAAGCCGCCGGCGTCGAGGATTTTGCGGGCTTCGATGCTGAGGTAGGCGAGATCGCCGGAGTCGAGGCGGATGCCGATCAATTCGTGGCCTTGCTCGCGCAGGCTTTTGCCTACTACGACGGCGTGATGCACGCCCTGCAAGGTGTCGTAGGTGTCGACGAGGAAGACGCAGTTGTTGGGGAGCGATTTGGCGTAGGCGTCGAAGGAATCGAGCTCGTTGTCGAAGGACATGACCCAACTGTGCGCGTGTGTGCCGCTGACTGGGATGTCGAAGAGTTTGCCGGCGAGGAGGTTTGAGGTGCCTGCGCAGCCTCCAACACAGGCGGCGCGGCTGGCGGCGATTGCGCCGTCGATTCCCTGGGCGCGGCGTAGGCCGAATTCCAGGACGGGTTCGCCCTGCGTGGCGGAGCAGATGCGGGCGGCTTTGGTCGCGATGAGGGTCTGGAAGTTGATCATGTTGAGCAGCGGCGTCTCGACGATCTGGGCCTGGAGAATCGGGCCTCTTACACGCACCAGCGGTTCGTGCGGGAAGACGACGGTTCCTTCGGGGATGGCGTCGACGTCGCAGGTGAAGCGCATGTTGGCGAGGTAGTCGAGGAACGCGGGTTCGAAGAGGGGATTGTTGTCGTTGCCTTTGAGAGTGGCGAGGTAGGCGAGATCGGTGGGTTCGAAGTGGAGGCGTTCGAGGAAGTCGGTGGCGTAGGCGAGGCCGCAGGCGATGGCGTAGCCGCCGTTGAAGGGGGTTTTTCGGAACGAGAGGTGGAAGACGGATTCGGTGTTGGCGTTGCCCAGCTTCCAGTAGCCGTAGGCCATGGTGAGCTGATACAGATCAGTCAGCAGCGCCAGCGAGTGATCGTAGAGCTTGGTGAAGGCCATGCATCATTTCTTTTTTTTCAGGACGTATTGGCCGCGCTCACAACTGATGACGAAGCGTTCTACGCAGGCCTTTAAGTCTTCCCATTTTTGACGGATGACGTCGGCCTCGTCGGTGTCGATGGCGGCGTCGTCGTCGAAGGATTCGGTGACGGCGTCGAGGAGCTCGCTGAAGTCGCGGACCATGCTGCGGGTTTCGCCGAAGATGGTTTCTTCGAGGCTCTTGCGGAGTTCGGGGACGGGGTTGGAGACGAAGAAGCCGTCGGCCTCGTTGCAGATCCAGCGGACGAGGCGAATGTCCTTGGTGAGGAGGTACATTTCGCGGACGCGGTCGAGGGGGTTTTTGGCGCCGCTTTGCTCGGGGTCTTCTTTTTCGGCCGGGGGTTCGCACCACTTGTAGACGAGGGCGGGCGAGACTTTTAACGCGCCTGCGACGGCCTTTACACCCTGTTCATCCACCGCCAGACGGATCACTTCGTAGGACTTCATGGCGGGATTCTACACGGAAGGCGGGGCTGGGAATATCAGGGGGCTTTGGTGTTGGTTGGGGTGCCGGTTGGGGCGGTGGTCGGGGAGGTGGTGGGTTTGGATGGTTCCTTGGGGACCAGCTTGAGCTGGACCATGAGGTCTTCGAGCTTGGATTCGTTTTGGACTGCACCGAGGCGGCCGTGGAGGCGCACTCTGC
>JBBRHH010000017.1:0-23973 GCA_038222915.1 Tepidisphaerales bacterium | reverse complement strand
CGTATGAGATTGATTCGGTCATGGCGAAAGTATAACAGCCGCGGGTCGATCATGAGAGTGGGCGCGCATCAACGGCGATTGTCGGTGCGGCCGGGCCAGTTGTCGGTGCGGAATGGGGACGCGGGGAGGCGTTGGGTGTTGCAAAGATTGCAGCCCTGGGGGTTGTCGGCCCAGGCGTAACGAACGGCGACGGGGTGGGGCACGGTCTCGCTTGAGACGACGACGGTGTCGCCGTCGATTTTGGCGTCGGCCCAGACGAATGTTTTGTCGTCGCCGGCGATGGCGAAGGACTTAAGCGCTTCGTTGCCTCGGGTAGCGAGGGGTGAGGACGCATTCTTGAAGTGAAGAAAGATCTTAGCGCCATCGATTTTTATGGAGTCATAGATTGGCCCGGTCGAGACGAGGGTTTCGCCGTACACGTTGCCACGGGCGAGCAGCGCGAGACGATGGCCGACGTCCTGTTTGTTTTTCGGCTCGATTCTGTCGGCGTCGCCGATATCGATTGTGACCGCGAGTGCGGTGTGGGGGATGGCGAGCGATTTTAGTTGCGCTTCGCGGAGTTCGGCCCAATCGCTGTCCGCAGGGACGGCCATCGGGGCGTGGTAACTGGCGAGTTGGACGATGAAGAAAGGCAAATCAGGCTGGGCGAAGGTTTGCCGCCAATCGTTGATGAGTGCGGGGAGAAGCTTTGTGTATTGGTGGGCGCGGGAGGAATTGGATTCGCCCTGATACCAGAGGACGCCGCGAAACGGGACCTGCGCCAGGGGCACGATCATGCCGTTGTACATGCACGAAGCGGCATCAGTGGATTGGAGGGGATTTCTGATCTGCCGCTTCAGGGTGGGGAGCGGCGGGTATGGCCTGCCGTCGGCCTTCGCCTTTTCAACTTCGTCGAACCACGCTTCGGTTTCGGCCTTTACCTGCTTCATTTCGGCGGCCCACAGGATTCGCTCGGCGGTGGTGCGGTCGATGATCGGTTTCAGGTCGGGATCGGCGAGGAGGGATTCTTTCGTCGTCCATGCTTCGGCGGCGCTTCCGCCCCAGGAGGCGTTGATCAGGCCGACGGGGACGTTGAGGGATTCTTGAATATCGCGGGCGAAGAAATAGCCGACGGCGGTGATGGCGTGGGCGCTGTTTGGATGACAGACGGTCCAGACGCCGGTGACGTTGTCGGCCGGCACATCCTGGGCGGTGCGCTGCACGGTGAACCAGCGGATCTTCGGATGATCGGCGGCAGCAGCCTCGGCCCTGGCGTCGTGGCTGTCGCGCAACCACCATTCCATATTTTGTTGACCCGAGCAGAGCCAGACTTCACCGATCAGGACATCTTTTAATGTGATTGTATTGTTGCCGACGATTTTGAGTTCGTGCGGTCCGCCGGCGGCGCGGGCGGGGAGAGACGTCGTCCATTTGCCGGAGGCGTCGCAGGTGACGGATGAACTTTCGCCGGCGAGGGTGACGGTGATTTTCTCTCCTGTCGCGGCCCAACCCCAGACGGGGATGGGTTTGTCGCGCTGGAGGACGATGTGGTCGGTGAAGAGGCCGGGGAGTTTTACGTCGGCGAAGGCGTTTGCGGGAAGGAGGGCGAGAAGAAGCGCGACAACCCATGGGCGATTCATTGTGCTACTTCTTTCCGTCGGTGAGGCCCGGCCAGGTGTCGGTGCGGAAAGGTGAAGCGGGGAGGCCTTCCTTGTTGATCAGGTTGCAGCCTTGGGGGTTGTCGGCCCAGGCGTAGCGCACGGCGCGCGGATGTGAGACGTTGGCGTTGGAGACCTGGACTGTGTCGCCAACGAGTTTTGCGTCTGCCCAGACGAATTTCTTGTCTTCGCCGGCGATGGCGAACTGCTGGAGCGGCTGGTTATTGCTTGAAGCCAGGCCAGCGCCGATGTTCTTGAAATGGATGGTGATGTGGCCGGCGGCGATTTCGGAGGATTCGTAAATGGGGCCGGTGGAGACGATGTTTTCCTTGAAGACGAGGGATTGGGCGAGGAGGCAGAGTCTTCTGCCCACCTCCTGCTTGTTCCTTGGATGGATACTCTCCGCTTCGCCGATGTCGATGGTGATGGCCATGGCGGTGTTGGGGACGGTTTTGGAAACCTTGAGCTGTGATTCGCGAAGCTCGGCCCAGTCGCTTTCTACGGGCTGGTGTTTGGCGGGGTTGTTGTTGGGGAGTTGAACGAAGAGGAAGGGAAAATCGCCCTGGGCCCACTGTTTTCGCCAACTGGTGATGAGGGCGGGGAGAAGTTTTTGATATTGCTGGGCGCGAATGGTGTTGGCTTCGCCCTGGTACCAGAGCACGCCACGGATGGCGACCGGAGCGAGCGGCGCGATCATGCCGTTGTACATGCCGGAGCAGACGGTGTTCTGCCACATCGGATAGGGCGGGATGGTGAAGTTTGGCAGTGGCGGCGGGAGCTTACCGGCTACTTTCGCGGCCTCTGTGTCGAACAGCCACGTCTCTGCGACAATGGTCGACAGGTGAATGCTCCTGGCCCAGTCGAAGATGATCGCATCGGCGCGATCGACGATGGGGCGAAGATCGGGATCGGCCGCGAGGACGTCGCGATCGGTCCAGTTTTCGGCGAAGCTGGAACCGACGGCGGCGGTGATGACGCCGACGGGGATATTGAGGTGCTTCTGCAGATCGCGGGCGAAGAAATACGCAACGGCGCTGAACTCCCCTGCCACGGCCGGGGTGGAGATTTTCCATGCGCCACCGTTGTACTTCTGCGGCGCGTCGGCGGCGTTGCCGTTGACGCGGAAGACGCGGACAAGCGGGTGATCGGCGGCGGCGATTTCCGCTTCGGCGTTGGTCGCTTCGGAGAGAGGCAACGCCATGTTGGATTGACCGGAGCAGAGCCAGACTTCGCCGACCAGGATGTCTTTTAGAGTGAACTTGTTGGAGGCAGAAACGGTAAGCTCGAAAGGGCCGCCGGCGGCGAGCGGCGGCAGGACAAGTTTCCAGTCGCCCTTCTCGTCAGCGGTGGCTTTGCCCGTTTGCTCGCAGAGGGTGACGGTGACTTTTTCGCCGGGGGCTGCGGTGCCCCAGATGGGGAGGTTGATGTCGCGCTGGAGGACCGCGTGTTCGGAAAACATCTCTGCTAGTTTTGCATCGGCACGGACACGCGTGGTGAACGCGGCGACGACGCAGAGGAGTAGAAGTGGACCGTGTTTCATTGCCGGTGGAATAATTGCTTCTGCAGCAGGTACTATCCTTATGCAGACGACTGTTGCAACGCTTAATGGGCTCTTGTAGTGAGGCGTTCCATGTTAAACAAGATGATTGAATTGCGATCGCGGCGTCGGTTCCTTGCACAGGTTGGCCTGGGCGCGGCCGCAGTTGGAGCGATGGATCTTTTTAAGCCGGGTGTGTTCGCGGAAGAGCTGGTGCGAACGCCGGCGCAAACCGAGGGGCCGTTTTATCCCGACAAGCTGCCGTTGGATACGGACAACGACCTGCTGATCATCAACAATTCAATCACGCCTGCAGTGGGCGAAATTACCCACCTGAGCGGAGCCATCGTCGATGCCAAGGGCGAGCCGGTTCGCAATGCGCTGATCGAGATCTGGCAGGTCGACAACACCGCATCCTACATTCATACCCGTGGCGCAAAGCCGAACCACGACACAAATTTCCAGGGGTTTGGACGATTCCTGACGGGTTCGAGCGGGGAATATTATTTCCGCACCATCAAGCCTGTTCCGTATCCGGGCCGCACGCCGCACATTCATGTGAAAATCAAGATCAAGGGGAAGGAAGCGTTGACGACGCAATGCTACGTCAAGGGACATCCGAACAACGCGCGGGACGGCGTATTGCGCGACATCCGCGATCCCAAGGCGCTGGAGTCGGTCATGGTCGATTTTGCGGCGGTTAAGGATTCGAAAATTGGTGAGCTTGCCGCCAAGTTTAATATCGTGCTTGGACTAACGCCTGAGGCGTGAGGGTTAGCTCCACCAGTTCAAATCGATTTCTGAAAACGCCGTATCGTGGGCGTCCATGTCTTGGATTTCGATCTGTTGCACAGACGATAGTTTACGGCCGGCAGCGACGGTGTCGGCGATGTCGATGGCACGGTTGAACTGGGTGGCGTGGCCGCTGAAACGCTGGATGCCGTAATCAACCGCACCGCCGGAGTGGATCACGAACGGCCAATCGCTGGACTGCAGCAGGAACAACTGGCGGCCGGCCCGTTCCAGCATCGCTTTCACTTGCGGTTTGGTTTGCCAGGGGAGTTTCTTTAACTGCGCGAGCATCTGATTCTCGGCGCGGTACTCGACTTCCCACATCCACTTCACCTTGTCATTCATCCAGACCTGATGGTCGCCGCCTTCGCCCCAGCTTCCTTCGGGGAGACGCATCACTTTGTCCGGAGGCTTCGCCTCAAGGGCGGCCTGGGCCGTGGTGAGGTTGACCTCGGGCATGTTGTTGAAGTTGAACAGGACGTCGCGCAGGAAGCGCGGACCTTCGAACCACCAGTGGCCGAACAGCTCGGCGTCGAACGGCGCGACAACGGTGCCGGGCCGGCCGGTCGCCTGGCGGTACTCGCGCAGGGTCTCGCGCACGAGATTGCAGTAGTGATGGGCGTGTTCGTAGATTTTTCCGGCGATGTCGTCCGGTTTGTAGGGCAGTTTTGCGCCGAGGTCGCTCTTGTTGTCGGTGATCTTCCAATAGCGCAAACCGGCTGGTCCATGCTTCTTATGAAATTCAAGATATTCGCGGCCGCCCGGGTAGCCAATCCAGCCGCTCCAGACTTGCTCACTGATCTGCGGATGGCGGGCGAAGGCGTAGCAATCGGGCGCATGCGGCTTGCTGACGACGCCGACGGGTTCCAGCGGATTTTTCCAGCCGCGGCGGTGATCCCAGTAGAGCTGCGTCTCGCCGAGTGGTCGAAACTTGCCGGATTCGATCAGGCCCAGGGGCAGGCCGTTCTTGAGCATGTGGGCGTCAACGAAGAAGTGATTGACGCCGGCGGCGGCGATGAACTTTTCGAGGCCGGGGCGGGGACGCGGATCGTTGATGAAGGGTGGAACCGTCCATTGATCGGTCGCCGGCCGATAGGCGCATTCGGGAAGCCACATGCCCTGCGATTTTTGTCCAAGTTGTTTTTCACTGGTGGCGACACCGCAGCTCATTTGAGCGGCGATGGACTGGTCGTTGAGGAGCAACGGCATGTAGGCGTGCGTCGCGTTGCTGGTGAGAATCTGAATATGGCCGGCACGGGCGTGGGCGGCGAATTGTGCGGGAATGTCGCGGCGGATCTTTTCAAATGTTTCGAGTTGCGTTGCGTACCATTGTTCCCACCGCTCGGCCAACGGCGCAAGATCGACATTGCCCCCCTGCACAAACGCGCGACGGTCGTCGGCGGCGCGCTGGCGGCGTTCGTTGAGGTAGTCGACGAAGCCGGATTTGAAATAGTCGTCGGCGAGTTGTTCGAGGAGGATCGGAGTGAGGCCGATGGTGAGTGCGGGCCGGGCTTTGTGAAGGACCAACTCGCCAATGACATCGAGGAGCGGGAGGTACGTTTCGGCGGCCGCTTCATAGAGCCATGCTTCGCCGTGCGGCTGGGCGCCGTGGTGGAGCACATACGGAAGATGTCCGTGAAGGACGAGGCAGACGCTGCCGAGAGGTTCGGTCACGTCGTTTCCTTGTGGCGGATATGGGCGGGCGGATCACTGGCGGGGAAGGATTCCATCGAGGCTTCGTCGACATCGTCGGCCGGTTGCTGCGGTGATTTGGCCTGGTCATCGTGGGGATAAGAGGGCGCATCATTGGGATTGCCGCGATAGTCCTTTTTTGCACGGCCGGCGTGAATTGAACCCTTTAGTCCCTGGTAGATCAGCGCTCCGCCCGCCACCATGATCAGCAGGCTGCCGGGGCTGCGGCGAAGCATTCTCTTCACGCCCATGAATGTGAGCGCGCCGCCGGCGATGGCGAGCCAGTCGCTGCTGGAGAGTTGTTTGGCGCCGCCGCGCACCAACACGTATTGGTCGCCGATTTTTTTGGCCACGTAACTTGGAGTTGTCATCGCAGACTCACAGGTTAGAGCTCAAGCCGGACAGGAACATCATACTCGCGAGCATAGGCGACGAACGCCTCGCGTAATTCATAGGCGCGTTCGAAGACGGATTCATTTTTTGGCGGCGACTTGGCCTGCTCGGCCAGCCCCATGTCGAGCGGATTGATCGGCAGGCCCAGGAAATTGAGAAGGGTGAAACGTGTGTCGGACGGATCGCCATAAAAGATGACTGGCGTGCCCTGTCGGATGGCCGGGAGTGCGCCGTGCAGGCGGCCGGTGATGACGAGGTCAGCCTGGCCGTACTCTTCCATGTATTGGCTGGCGGATTGATAGGCGACGACGCGGATGCCGCCGACCATCGCGGCCAATGTTGCTTCGTAAGGCTCGTGGACGAGGAGGGAAATTTCCCAGTCGCGGCGCAGGCGGCGAATCAGCCGGTATTGGGCCATGATATTTCCGCGTGCGAGGCTGAGCGCCAGCTTTCGGCCCTGCGGCGGATTCCAGCTTTTCAGAGGCCGAGGGGAAAGAAGCGTCGGGCAGCCGATCAGGCGCGATGCGAGGCCGGCGGCGGAGAGAGTTTCGTGGGTAAACGTGTCGCGGCTGCCGATCGGCATGGAAAGGTTGCGCGCCACGGAGAGGTCGATGACACCGCTTGGCCCGCCGCCGCCTTTCAACAGGCTGCGCACTCTGCCGCGCAAGCTATGACGCCGGCCCATCCAGAGACTGCCGCCGAAACACGGCTTCGGGACAGTGATGCGGTCAAAGTCTTTGTACGCTTCGTTCTGACCGCGCTGCAGCGCGGTACACCCGGGTGAGAGGACAAACAGGCAATCGCGGTTGATGCGGTCGATGACATCGGGGCCGACACCTTTAAAAGAGTCAAAGGTGAGCAGCGGCTCGGGAAGGCCAAGCGCCTGCTGCAGCGCCCACTCAATGAGCATGTTGCCGTAGTTGCGCGCGCTCTGGGCGATGGAGCTCCAGGCATACTTGAGTCCCGTGGTTGCGCCGGCCTCTGCTACTTGGGTCGTCATGCTGCGTCCGACAACTACATACCCGGCACACGCCGGATGGGGTGATCATAAGGCGGAACGTCCACCTTCACGAAGGCTGCATTTTTCAATTCGTATAGTTCGAAGAACGGCACGTCTTCGGTGCTGTTTCCTTTGCGCAACATGCGGGGAAGCGAGGCGGCGCGAATGTGCCAGACCCGCCCCGGCTGTGTCTGCGGTTTGAGGAGATAATAGCGCACGTTGCTGTTGTTCTTCTGCTGCGTCCACTCCACCAGGCCCGCGTTTGGCCGCGCGTTGCAGATCGTTTGCGGAACAACCACGACGTTTTGGTTCACCATCAGATGCATGCACCGGATGACAAAAGGGCTCGCCCAGAACCGGCGGCCTTCGCCGTAGCCGTAATTTAAGCAGAGTGCATTGTCAGGGATGTTTTGTTGCTGAAGAAAATTTCCCAGGCCGCTCAGTGCCTCGTATTGCCCGGCGAGATAGTCGTGGGCGAGATCATTTGAATGCACGACTCGAACCGCAATCGCCAATGCCGGCAGATTGCACAGCACGGCCGCGACGACGACGCACCAGAGCACAGGGCGCGCGAACGGTGCGAGCGGCGCAACGACCGGCGCAGATTCCCGCACCTCCGTCGCGTAATTCAGGACCGTGCCACGCGACGTGGGTACTTCGGGACTGGCGGCTGCTTGCGCCGGATTCGCGGAGACGCCGAGAAAAGCCTGGACCAGCGCAAGAACCAGGAGCGGCGAAATCGGCACCACATATCGGCCAACCGGTTCACCCCATGAGAATGCCAGCACAACGGCATAGAAGACCATGCCCAGCCACAACCACTGTCGTTGCCGGATAACGTGGCGGAGATACCGCAGCATGACGGCAAACAGCATCCAGCCGATGACGTTGGCCGTGATGACCAGCGGCTTTCCAACCTTGATCATCTCGGTGACCGGCCAGAAAAAATCGCTGATCCAGCTTCCGGCATTGATCAGTCTTCGGGCCGGGCTGACTGGTCCCTGGATGCCGAGCATTTTTTCCATCCGTCGCTCGTCCTGCGCGACGGCGGCATCTGCGCCACCCACATGGGCCAGACGGTTCAGGACTACGCGGGTAACGGCGAACGTGCCGGACAATACGACGATGCTGAGGGTGGCCGCGATCATGCGCCGATTCCATGTAGGTCGAAGCCTGCGTGCGATATACCACCAGGTGACCGTGATGCAGCAGACGACAAAACTGATGAACGTGATGGCGGTTCCAACCGTCCGGCCCGGAGTGCGATGAACCCACTTGCGCTCGTACAGCCTGCTCAGCACGAAGATGACGGCCAGAACTACGCAACCTACCGCCAGCGACTTCAGTTGTTTCACATCGCCCGAAACGAGCGTGAAGACCACCATGGGCAGAACAAGTACGCCCGCCCAGCGCTCGAAGATCATGGCCGCACAGACGACCAGAAGTAACGCAATGCGCCAGATCTCCTGACGGCCTTCATTGATTTGCAGACAGAGCAACACCGTTGCGGAAAGCAGGAAGCAGAACATCGCCTCGCTGTAAAAGTGCATGGCACATCGGAAGACCTGGAAGAGGAGCGCTGTCAGCAGGCTGACGCCAAACGCGCGCCAGGGCGACGCGAAGCGGCGTAGCACCCAGAACCAGATGGCGGTCGCCGATGCCATGAAGGTCGGCGGGAGAAGGCCGATGAGTGCGAAGGTCGGCGAAATGCGCATGAAGCCCGCGAGGAGCATGGGCCAGGCCGGCGGGCTGATGATGACCTGGTCGCCGTTCCAGGTGTAGCCCTGGCCGGTTGCGAGGTTGCGTGCGACGGCAATGTAGAAGGCGTCGTCGCCGCCACCGATGAGCCACGCGCCGTTGTAGAGCAGGCCGTAGATGACACTTACAACGACAACCAGAAGGATCCAGAGGCGCCAATCACGTGCGGCGGTCGCGGCGTCACGCCCGGCGGTAAATGAAGACTGACTGAGGTATGGTAGAGCTGAAGATCCGGCATTCGACACTATTTGGGTCCTCGTGGATATTTCATTTTTTCGCGTGCCGCTCGCGCGCCACGGCCGATTTTCAGATTAGCAGACGCTTCCGGGCATCGCTATGGGCGCGGCGGCGCATGAAGTCGTCCGTGAATTCGCGTAATTTGCAAAGCATCATCCTTTAGGGTTGACGCGCGATGCACCGCTGTCCAGAATACTCGAACGTGACACCTAAGTGTAATCCACACGAAATCTTCTTTGCCCTTCAGGAGGCATGCTGATGAGCATGCCTAACTTCTTTCTTGTCGGCGCGCCCAAGTGCGGCACAAGTTCGATGCATGACTGGCTTGGCCAGCATCCTGACGTGTTCATGCCGCGCATTAAAGAGCCGCATTTCTTCGATCGAGACTTTGCGCCCAATTCCATCTGGTGCATTCGCAACGATGAAAAGTACGCGCGGATGTTTCAGACCGGAAGCAACCACAAGCGAAGAGGAGAGTCGACCACCTGGTATCTGTATTCGCAGGCCGCACCCCGGGAGATTCGCGCTGCGTCTCCCGGTGCGCGGATTATTGCCATGCTGCGTCATCCCGTTGACGCGATGTATTCGCTGCATGGGCACTACCTGTATTCGGGGCAGGAAGACATCGCGGACTTTAACGAAGCGCTGGCGGCTGAAGGCGATCGAAAGGCCGGGCAGCGGTTATCTCCCAATGCCCTGTTCCCCAAGGCGATGCTGTACAGCGAAGTGTATCGCTACGCCAGGCAGGTTCGACTCTATTTTGAAGAGTTTGGCGCGGAGAATGTGAAGATTATTCTCTTCGATGATTTCACGGCCGATCCAGCACGTATTTATCGGGAAACGCTCGATTTTCTTGGCGTTTCGGATTCATTCACGCCGCGCTTCGATGTCGTCAATCAGGCGAAGGTGGTGTCGCCGGGACTGAGCCGGTTTCTGCTGCGGAGCCCGCGGCTTCGGAAGATCATTCACGCGGTGATACCGCGCCGGCTGCATCAACGCGGTTACACGGCGCTGACGCACGTGACGGGCCGGATCGAGCGGTCTTCGAGGATTCCGTCTACATTACGCGCGGAGCTTCTGCCGCGCTTCCAGCCGGATATTGAAGAACTCGAGCAAGTTCTTCAGCGCGACCTTTCCTGCTGGCGCAAGTCGGCCTGAGTCATGCGGGGTCGTACCCCTGGCCGCCCCAGGGATGGCAACGGCAGATGCGCCTGGCCGCACGATAGCTTCCCCGAACTGGTCCATATTTCTCAATCGCGTCAATCGCATATTGGCTGCAGGTCGGGATGTACCGGCAATTGCCGCCCATGAATCGCCCGAGCGTCGCGCGATATAGGATCACAAGCTGGATCAACGCCCATTTCATTTGATTTGCTGCCAGGCCGTGTGGACTTTGAGCATCAGCGCCATGAGCAATTTCTGATACTCCGCGAGGATCATGGGATCGTGCGCTCGGACGACGACGACCAGATCGTATCCCAGAAGAAAGTCATGTTGCGTTAATCTAAATGCTTCGCGTAAGAGCCGCTTGATTCGGTTTCGGCGGACGGCTGTGCCGACTTTTCGCGAGACGCTGAGGCCCAGACGGGGATGGCCGGTGGTGTTGGGGAGCGCGTACATCATCAGGGGGCCGCGCGCGTGGCGGACGCGGGCATTGTAGACGGCGTCGAACGCGGCAGGACCGTGCAGACGGTGCGTCGCGGGGAATCGATAATCGCGTTGCAGCTTTGACGCCTCCATCGTGTGCGATCATAGCAGGTAGCGCAGGAGTGATGTGAGAGACATGCCGTCCACCAGAGTGCCATCATGCATCATCGCGCGGATCTGGGGGACAGTGAACCATTCGACAGCGTGAATCTCGGCCGGATCCGGCTTGCCTTCGAGGATCAGATCGTGGGCAACAAACACGGTGTAGACCTGATCGGAGACGCCGGGATTGGGGTGGTAGGCGAGAAGCGGTTCGAGGCGTGCGGCGCGATAGCCGGTCTCTTCCCAGAGTTCGCGCGATGCGGCCGCTTCGGGTGATTCGCCGGGGTCAATCCCACCGGCCGGTATGGACCAAAGCAGCTTCTCCACGGGATGACGCCACTGCTGCACGAGTAGAATGCGGCCGTCGTTGTGGATCGGAACGATGCCCGCTGCCCGACGGTGATGACGCACGACGTAGTAATCACGCTCAGCGCCATGCGGCGGTAAAACGCGATCGCGCGTTACGTCGTAACTGAAGCCGTTGAGCAGCTTCGTACTGGAGCGGATCTGCCAGATGTAATCGTCGGACGCCATTTCACGAGCGTCTTACGGGACGGCGATGCTGTCAACAGCCGGGCGTCACTCATGCATGCCGGGCGAAATGGCCAATCTTCGGCTGGCTGAGTCGAATGAAATCGCCAAAGCTGATGCGGACCGCATCGCTGTGGGTACCAGCCTGGAACGTGACCATTTCATCCGCGAAGACCGAGGCGTCCATCAGCATCGGCAAGCCGAATAAATTACCGAAGGGCGGCTCCGCGCCCAGCTCGCACTCGTCGAAGATCGCCGGCAGTTCCATTTCACTTGCCAGCCGCAATACGTCTGCGCGCAGCTCGCGGCGAAGCTCGTCCCAGTCGATGCGATAGGTAGCGGGAAGACAGCAGAGAACGAACTGGCCGTCCGCCTGCACCACAACTGCCTTGATCACCTCGTCGCCCGGAACGTGCTCGCGCTGGGCAAGCTGCTGGGCGCTGTAGGCGTTGGTGTGGCACAGCCATTCGTAGTCGACGTGATTGGTTTCGAGGAATGAACGGAAATCCATAAGGCGCTCCGTGTTAGAGGTGAGACGCCTGATTTTAGTCAGATGAGACCGGGCCCTAGGAGGAAATTTTCTAAAAATTTGCACAAACGGCGCGAAAGTCGGTGATTTCGCGTAGCGATCAGGCGACCAGATCGAGAGGATCGGCGTCGCCACGCAGCCTTCGCCACATTCTGTCGAGGATGTCGCGGCGCTGTTGCTCCTGCCGCGCCGATCCATCCTGCGGCTGACCCTCGTGCTGGCCCCGGCCTTCGTCCTGCTGATTTGAACTTTGATGATCGCGCGGCACCTGCTGTACCTGGATTTTGCCGACCGTCACACCCTGCATCTCCAGCGACTGCTTCAGCTGGTCCAGGCTGTGGCTGAGCATCTTAGTGGCCTGGTCGTTGGTCGTTTGAAACGAGGCAGTCATCACGCCGTCGCGCACCGAGATCTGCACCTGCATCGATCCGAGTTCCGGCGGATCAAGCCGCAGCTGCATCGTGCCGCCGTGCGGAAAAAGTTCCGACCGGATGCTGGTGATAATGCGGTCGTGATTGGCTTCGACGGTCTGGGCATCGAACTGCGGTGTGGCCGGAGCAGGCACGACATGCTGTGCCGATTTGGGATCGGCCGTCGAAAGCGGTGTTGGAATGGATGAGACGGCGTTGGTTGCTGATTGAGTCGTTTGTGCTGTCTTGGATTCTGCATCATCCGCGACACCAAGGGCTTTTAGCGCGGCCGCGATATTCTCTTCGAACTTATTCACCGCGTCGTCCGAGGCCGGCGCGTTCGGGTCTGAGGCTGGCGTTTTTTTGGAGGCCTTGGCAGCGACTGGAGCCGCGTCCTCCGTGGGCGTTTCTCCTAGTGATTCGGTTACGCGCGGCCGCTGTACAGTCGGCGTCGTCGTCTGCTTTTCGCTTCCAGACGTCGGTTCCGGCGCCTGTGGCTGCGAAACAGCCTTCGCGACGATCTCGGCTTCATTCCCCGATTTTTCTCCCGTTTCTCCGTCTTTTGGCTCATCGCCTTTGACGGGCTTGACCAACACTTTCTTCGCGGCCGTCGCTTCGGGCGGACACTCTGCCGGCGGCTCCGCATTGTCCGCCTTTGCCAAAGGCGCCGCCTGAGTCGATGTAGCGGCCAGAAGGACGGTGGGGTCCACCGCCTTTTCGGTCACGACGGGTTTTTTGGAGTCCTCAGCGCCCGGATGCTTGTCCTCACCTTGGGATTCTTCTGGTTTGGCGTCCACCGCGACGGGTTGATTCTCATCCGCCGCTTCCGGGTCGACAGAATCCGGCTTGTCCTTCGCGCCCTTCGCCTGTGCTGATTTCTTTTTGTCGACGCGCGACGATTTCGTATTGGTTGTCTTTTTCGCTTCCGGTTTTTTTGGCTCGTCGGTTTCTTTGGGCCTGGATTTTTCCTTGGCCTCCGACAGTACATCCTGAAACGCCGACGTCGGCTTGGCGCTGCTTGAATCCTTTGGGGAATTGGGCGTGAGGGGCGCGGTGTTGATGGAGAGGTGGGCGACAGTGCTGCCGGTTGGCATGGTCAGTCCTTTGCGGCTGCCTCCGGCTGACGCATCTTTTCCAGGAGTTTTTTCAGCCGCTCGATTTCCTCGGGCTGCTTGAACTCTTTGGTAATGCGATTCGCATCGCGTGCTTCCATCGCCTGGAGGTACCTAACTACTGTCGGATCATCGAGCCCCATAAAAACACTTTTTACCTGCTTTGCGGGCATCGTCTTGTAAAGTTCGAGGCTGTCCTGGAAACCCTTGTCGCTGGCGAGCTTTGCCGCTTCCTTACCGTCGTCGAGCAGTTTCTGCTTCTGTTTTTCCAGTGCTTCGCGGTCTGCGCGGTTTTTTTCCTTCTCGGCGGCCACCTGGATCTGAAATGCCTTGGCCTCGGCTTCACGTTGTTCCAACTGGGCAACCTGCGCCTGAAGCGTCTGACGAATAAAGTTGACCTGTTCGGCCGCGGGCATGCCGGCGTGTCGCGCCAACAGCTCATCAAGCTGCGAGACGGGACGGGTGGTGGCGGCGGTTTCACTGGGCTGGGTGGCAGGCACTGTGGTTGGGAAGACGATCTCCCTGATCGCCGCAACGCGGTCGTGATCGAGGTGACCCGACTTGTAAAGCCATGCGCCGGCTCCCATCAGGGCGATGAAATTCACCGCCAAGGCAAGGACCAACACATTTAGAAGTCGCCGCATATCCGCTCCTGTCAGGCCTCAATGCCGTGCCAGTAGTTCAACTGCATGCCAATTTCATCCATCTCGGCCGTTTCTTTCGCGGTTAACGCCGCTTTCCACACCTCAAAGTGCCGCTCGCGGAGTTTTTCCATCACGCGCCGTTGCCTGGCGGCTTCGGCCAGATTGCTTCGAGCTTCGTCCACCTTTGCCTGAACCTCGGTCAGGCGCTGTACAAGATCGACGCCTTTTCGCTGCATCCCCAGCATAAATCGGCGATGCGCGACCAGAAAATTCATGTCCAGTCGCCCGACCAGGCGCGAACGCATGTCGTTGGTGACGTCTTTGACCTGCAAATTCAAGTCAGCCACCTCGGCTTCGACGGCGTTCAGGTCGCCCATGACGGCACCCAGTTCGCGCTGACGCTGTTGTTCGATGCCCTTGCGCTGCCGCAAAACGGCCTGGAACTTGAAGACGAATTTTGGCATTCAGCTACGCTTTCTTTGGCCCTTTCGCCGACTGCGCCCGCTGGGCTTTGATGGCGCGATCCAATTGTTCGATCCACGACAAAAGTTCCATCAATTGTTTGCGAGATTCTTCCAGGGAAATCGGCGACGAAGCTTCCTGCTGGAGAAAGGGCACGATTTTTTTCCACGCTTCAATGGCCAGGTCGTATTCGGGGTCGCTGCCCTTCCGGTAGGCCTCGATCTTGACTAGATCTTCGATGTCCTGGTAGGTCGACATCAGTGCGAGGACGCGCCGGATGGCATGTTGCTGCTCGCGGTCGGTCACATCGCCGCGGACGCGGCTGATGCTTTGCAGCACATCGATCGCCGGGAAGTGGCCGCGATTTGCCAGCGCCCGGCTCAGCCAGATGTGGCCGTCACTGATACCTTTCACGGCGTCGGGGATCGGCTCGTTGAAGTCGTCCCCTTCGACCAGCACTGTAAAAAAACCCGTGATCGAACCGTTTTGCGATCGTCCTGCGCGTTCGAGAATCTCCGGCAACAGTCCGAAGACGCTGGGCGGATAGCCCTTCGTGGCGGGCGGTTCGTGCGCTGCCAGTCCGATCTGGCGCTGTGCCTGACACAGGCGGGTCAAGGAATCCATCAGCAGGAGGACGTCCTTGCCCTGGTCGCGGAAATATTCGGCGACCGTGCACGCCACCTTGGCCGCGCGTACGCGGAGTAAGGCCGGGTCGTCGCTGGTGCTGACGATGACGACGCACCGCTTCAGGCCCTCGTCGCCGAGGCTGTTGCTGACAAACTCCTGCACCTCGCGGCCACGTTCGCCGATCAACGCAACGACGGAGACGTCGGCGCTGGTGTACTTGGCGATCGAAGACATCAGCGTGCTTTTGCCGACGCCCGGGCCGGAGAAAATGCCCATGCGTTGACCCAGGCCACACGTGTGGAGGGCATCAATGGCGCGAACGCCGGTGGCGATGGGGGTGTCGATGTTTTTCCGAGAAAGCGCCGGCAAGCCACGTGCGTCGATCCGCCGCGATTCGCAAGCCGTCAACGCACCTTTTCCGTCGATCGGCTCGCCGTTTCCGTCCAGCACCCGGCCCAGAAGCTGATCCGAGCACCAGATGCGCGGGCCGCCGGCAATGTTCTCAATTCGATCCCCGCGCGAAACCCCGGTCGGCGGCGACAAGGGCATGAGCAGCGTTCTATCGTGCCGAAAGCCGATGACCTCGGCAGTAGACGTCTTGCCTCCGAAGCTGTGAATCCGGCACATCGCGCCAAGCGGCAAGGCGAGATCGACTGCTTCGATCGTCAGGCCGGCCACGCCCCGCACCTGGCCGACGACGCGATATGGCATCGACGCTTCCACGGCTTCAAATTGGGCGGTTAAAGCAGACACTCGGCATTCCTTTTCGCGATCGACGGTCGGTTCGCTCAGACGGCCATGGACGGCAGCAGATCTGCGGCGATGCGTTTCAGTTGTTCATTGAGATCGCAGTCCACCTCGCCGCTTTTGGTAAAAACGCGGCAGCCGCCGGGCGCGAGCTTTTCATCCTCGATCAACTCAATGTGTGAAAGCGATGGCCACTGCATCTTCAGATCTGGCAGCACTGCTTCGAGCGTCGCCTTCTGGCTGGGATGAATGGAGATGCGGACGTCGGCCGCGTGGAGGACAATTTTCAAGGCCTCGGTCACGTTTGCGACGGCCACGCTTGCATCCAGAACGCCCTGCCGCTTGGTGACGCGCTCGGCGATGCGAATCGCCAGCACAATCACGTCCTTGAAGGCCGTTGCATCGAGTTCGCGGCGTGATGATTCAAGCGCGTTCACGGCATCGGTGAGGGCGGTGATCAGGTGTGTCAATTTGGATCGATTGTCGTTGAGCGCCAGTTCCAGCCCGGACTGCTTCCCCTCCTGCCGGCCCGTCGCCAGCCCCTCGGCGTGACCTTTTGCGCGTCCTTCGGCAAGCCCCTGCGTGAGGGCCTGCGCCTTGATCTCTTCGGCGGCGCGCTGTGCTTCGGCCAGCAACAGGTCAGCCTGCCTTCGGGCGCGCAGCAGCACCATCTTTGCCGCTTCCTCCACATCGCGCATGGAGAAGGGCGAAAGCGTCGAAGGGGCGTTGATGGACTTGATGACTGCCATACGTTTGTTTGGAGGAGGGTGCACGGATCAGGATTCAGGATTCATGGGCTCGGGTTCCCGTTGAACCCTGAATTCTGATGCCTGCATCCTCCTCAAACGACCATTTCTTTCTCGCCGCCGCGGCCGGCAATGATGATTTCGCCGGCGTCTTCCAGGCGGCGCACGATGTCCACAATCTTCTGCTGGGCCGACTCGACATCGCTCACACGCACCGGGCCCATGAACTGCATGTCTTCGCCAATCAGCTGAGCGGCGCGCTCGGACATATTCTTGAATATCTTGACCTTGAGGTCCTCGCTGGCGGTCTTGAGCGCGAGAGCCAGCTCCTCGTTGTCGACTTCCTTGAGCACCGACTGGATGCCCTTGTCGTTGACCAGCAGGATGTCCTCGAAGACGAACATAAGCCTGCGAATCTGTTCGACCAGATCCGGATCCTCGGCCTCGAGGCCTTCCATGATCCCTTTTTCCGTCGAACGATCGGCGAGATTTAGGATCTCCGCGACGGTGTCGACGCCGCCGGCCTTTTCGAACGTCTGCGAAACGATGTCGCTGAGGCGGTGCTCGAGGCCGCGCTCGACTTCCTTGATCACCTCGGGATTGGTCTGTTCCATGTTGGCGACGCGTTTCACCACCTCGATCTGCTTCTGGCTGGGCAAACCGACGAGAATTTCGCTGGCCTTCTGGGCCGGCAGGTGCGCGAGGATCAATGCGATGGTCTGCGGATGTTCATCCTGGATAAAGGTCAGCAGATTCTCGCCGTCGGCCTTTTGCAGGAATGAAAACGGCGTCGTCTGCACCTGTTGGGTGACCTGCTTGATGACGCGCTCGGCATCGGCACTCGACAGACTTTTTCGCAAGAGAGACTTGGCATATTCGAGGCCGCCTTCGGCGACGTAGGAATTTGCCAGGGCGGTGTTGTAGAACTCGGTGAACACTTCCTTGCGCGTACCCACCGGCACTTCGCCGATGGAAGCAATCTCACGGCTGACTTCCTCGACGGCCTCGGCCGGGAGGCGCTTGAGAACTTCCGCTGCCTGGTCCTGGTCCAACGACAGAAGCAGTACCGCGGCTTTTCGAACACCCGTCAAATCAAGAGCCATGTCATCTTCCGAGATTCAGAGTTGCAGCGAAAACTTCGGGGCCCGTTAAACCCGGTTCATCCACCGCTTGATGAGATTCGCGGCGGCATCAGGGTTGTCCTTCACCATGTTGTCAACCTGATCGATCATCTGCTGGGCCTTCACGGTCTCCTCATTGATTTCCATTCCATCCAGCATGGCGTCGCCTTCGCCAACTTCCGCGACGACCTCTTCCGGGCGGAGCAAGGGTGACCTCTCCTTTGGCGCAGGCGTGGCGGCCACCGTGGCCGGAGCGGGCGACGACTTCTTTACCATCGTCGACATCATGAACAGACTGATGAGCGCGAGCGCACCCACCGCGATTTCTTTCACGTGGCCGCCCAGCACAAGTCCGATAGAACTTGCGGCCGCGGGTTGCGCCGCGGCGACAGGCGTTGCAGGCATCAGGTCGGAATACACAGCAACACTCAGCGACTGTTCCGCAGTCAGGCCGAGGCAGGCACGCGAACTGGTTTTCAATTGTTCGAGTTCCGGCGCAATCAGTGTCTGCAGCGCGGCTTCGTCGGGTTCCTGCGAATCCCCGTGCCGCGACTTGTACACGCGTACGAAATAGCTGCGCGGGACATATACCGAGGCTGACTTAATATTTGCCGCCCCCGACTGACCTATTTCATTGATGACCGTTTCATCCGGCAAAACGAGATTCTTGACGTCCTCACTCTCAATGGTGCTTTTGTGGGTCTCGCCTCCGCCAGCGCCGGGCGTGATGGAAGCAGATGTGTTTGCCGCAACGCCGGGTTCAGAAGCCGGGGCCGCTTGCGTGGAGATTTCTTCCGTCTTGCTCTTTGTCTCCAGCGGTCTGACCAGCGGCTTGTTCCCATACAGCCGCTTCTTCACTTCCTTCCGCACAAAGTCCGGGTCCACCGTCACAGCCACCATGGCGCCGTCGATAAAGAACAACTGCTTCTGCAGCTTTTGGGCAAAATACGAATCGCATTCCTTCACATATTCCAGCCAGGTCCCGCCGTTATAGCTACCATCGTCATCGTTGGTGACATGATGGGTTACGCCGTCAATGATCACATGGACCCGGCCCTTGGCAACACTCGCCACCGCTCCCGAAACCATCACTGCCGCCGCATCGACCAGCTTCTTGTCCGCCTTCATGCCGCTTCGCATGGTGATGTTCACGCTGGCGCTGGGCTCGATCGACGCTTCGCCAATCGAACGCTGCTTCGTGGAATCGATCACCACAAACGCATGAGCCACGCCCGGCCAATCCCGGATGATCTGTGAAAGATTCATCTCCTTGGCCTGATTGAACAGCACGTTGGTCTTGCTCTGCGGATCCAGCGGATTGCTCTTGCTGATCATCTCGTCAAAAGCATCTTTGAAGTTGTGCGGAAGAAGCTGCGAGTAGGCCAGAGTCGCGAAGGCTTCAGCGCGCCGATCAGAAGGCACGGTGATCCGGTCGCCCTGCATTTTGTACGGAATGCCCTTGGCCTGAAGCTCGTTGGTGATGCGGCTGAGCTCTTCGGGGGCGATCGCCTGGTTCAGCACAGGCTCCATGTCGGCTTGCGACGCGTATCGCGTCCACCAGTACAACGTCATCACCATGATGACGACGAGAGTGCCTGACAACATTCGCTGGCTGGCGGTCAGACCACCGAGCTGTTGCTGGATCCGCGCAAGTTGAGTCTTAAGAAAATCCATGGCCGTGCCTTCCTTGGCTTGCCGCATCGGCTCCGCCGACGCCTTCCCTGAATTTCACATTTGCTGCACGCGTGTTATCAACCGCGAACGCGTCCGCGTCAACGAAGAATTAATATTTTTTTAAACTTGGATGCCTTTGATCTCTTCGTAGGCGTCCATCAGCTTGGTCCGGATCGCCAGCAGGGTCTTGAACGCCAGATCTGATTTTTCCATTGCGGTCATCACGCCGGTGACGTCCTGGGTTTTGCCGGTCGCGAGATCTTCCACCGCTTTGCTGGCATCCTGCTGAAGCCGCGAGACTTCGTCGATGCTGTTCTTGAGGGTGTCGGCAAAGCTAGTGCCCCCGCTGTTGTCGGCGCCGAGCGCTTTCGCGGGCGATGCCGCGGCGGGCGTTTTGCCGATGGCCAGATTGCTGATGGATTCGATCATGAACGTGCCGCGAAAATGTTATAGCTAGGCGATGAGCCGAAGCGAAGAATTGATCATTGATTTGGTCACTTCCATCGCCGTGACGTTGGCTTCATACGCACGGGAGGCTTCCATTGCGTTGACCATTTCGATGGCCAGGTCAATGTTGGGGTAACTCACATATCCCTGGGCATCGTGGTCGGGATGGCTCCAGTCCAGCACTTTGCGGAAGTCAGATTTGTCCTGCATGACCTTGGAAACGCGCACGCCGGGGGCGTCGGCGTTGCCCGCCTGGCCGGGCGAGAACAGCACAAACCGCTTTCGATACGGAGCAATGTTCCCGTTGGCGTCGTGGGTGGTGTTCATGTTGGCAACGTTGCCCGCGATGGTGTCCATCCGGGTTCGCTGTGCCATCAGGGCGCTCGCTGAAATGTCCAGTGCATCAAACACGCTTCTGCCTTCCCTTCCTAATCACTCAGATCAACCTACTTTTTCCCGCAACGCCATCTCCATGGTCGCAAACTGCTTCTTCAACAACTCAATTGCGAGGTTATGAAACATCGCGTTTTTCGACATATCGCTGGCCAATTGTTCCATCGAACGGTTGTTGCGGTCGTGAAACAGGATGCCGGCCGTCGGGTTCTCCACGCTGTTCTCAATATCGTCAAAACGCACCATGCCGGACGAGCCTGCGCTGCGGTGATCGACCCGTTCGCGGAGCATCGACTGAAACCGCTCGACCGACAGGTCTTTCTGCCGATAGTCAGGCGTGCTGACATTTGCGATGTTGTCGAGGATCAGCTTGTGCCGCACGGCCGCAAACTTCACCACCTGCTCCAGCAGGGGTGCGTTGCCTTCGTTGATCATCCGATCGACAAACATTTGTTGCTCCCATTCGTTACGACAATTCAAACCGCGTGCCGCAAGTTGGTGCCAATAATCGTCGACACGCCGCGATCGTGCCGGCAAAACACTCACCTGGCTGTCGGCACTTCCTGCGCTCTCGCGCAGTTTATGCGCTCACCTCTTCCAGCATCTCACCTTCATCGCGCCACTTTTTGAGCTTCATTCCAAGCGTGCGGACACCGATGCCCAGGGCGCTTGCGGTCTTGATCCGATGCCCTTTGAACTTTTCCAGCGTGCTGAGAATCACCTGCTTCTCGATCGTCGCCAGCGGCTTGCCGGCGAGTGTCGCGCCGCTTCCGGTCGCGGCCTGGCCGATCTTCAGCCACGGCTCGATCGTTACCGCGCGAACGACCCCCGGTTCGCTCTCGAGGATACAGGCGCGCTCGACGATGTTCTGTAATTCGCGCACGTTGCCCGGCCAGGTATATCGCTGCAGCAGCCGCACCGCGTCGGCCTCAATGTGACGGAAGACGCTCTTCTCGCGCTTGGCGACCTGATGAAGGAAATGCCTGCACAGGTCTGGAATGTCATCGGTGCGCTCGCGCAGCGGCGGCAGCTCGATGGGGACAACGTTCAGCCGGTAGTAAAGATCCTGGCGAAACTTCCCTTCGCTGACGGCCGACTCCAAGTCGCGATTCGTCGTCGCCACCACACGCACATCCACCTGCTGCGTCAGGCTCGAACCCACACGCTCGAACTGGCTTTCCTGCAACACACGGAGCAGCTTGGCCTGGAGCGAAGGGGCGATTTCGCTGATCTCATCGAGAAGCAGCGTGCCTCCGTCGGCCAGCTCAAATCGGCCGCGGCGCATCCGGTCGGCACCGGTGAATGCGCCCTTTTCATGGCCAAAGAGTTCGCTTTCAAGCAGCGTTTCGGAGAGCGCGGCACAGTTCACCGCCAGCATCGGGCGATCGCGTCGCTCGGAGGCGATGTGGATCGCGCGGGCCACCACTTCCTTGCCCGTTCCGCTTTCGCCGCACACGAGCACCGTCGCGTTGCTTTTGGCGACCAGATCAATTTTCTTTTTCACCTCGTCCATGATCGGACTGGATCCGACCAGCGGCCTGGGAGCGGAGATTTCCGTCATGCTGCGCAGGGCCTGGTTTTCCCGCACCAGACGGCTGTGTTCCAGGGTGCGCTCGACCAGCAGCTTGATTTCCTCACCGTCGAAGGGCTTGGTGATGTAGTCGTATGCGCCGAGTTTCATCGCCTCGACGGCGGTGTTGACGGTGGCGAAGGCGGTCATCAGCACGACCGGCATTTCCGGTCGAAGCCGTTTGGCTTCCGCGAGCAGTTCCAGGCCGGTCATGCGCGGCATCTTCAGGTCGCTGACCAGCAGATCGAATCGGCCATTGCTCAAGCGATTGACCGCGGTAGGCCCATCGCCGGCCGCGACCACGTCATGGCCTTCGCGGGCGAGCGTCGCCGCCAGCGAATCCCGCATCATCTCTTGATCGTCAACCACCAGAATTCTTGCCATGTTACCTCTAGTCCGTTGTGGTCCTCTAAATTCGTATCTCAAACTTCGCGCCGCGGCCTTCGAGATTCGTCACGACAATCGACCCGTCATGCGCTTCGATCACACGATGAACGATCGCGAGCCCAAGCCCGGTGCCGGTGTCTTTGGTCGTAAAAAACGGGTCGAAAATGCGTTCCAGGATGTGTGATGGAATTCCGGGTCCATCGTCTTCAACCACCAGATGAAACTGCCGCCCCTGGGTCCCTTCCGGAGGACAACTGTACCTGATCCTGATCTGGCCGCCGTCGTCCATGGCCTCGGATGCATTGAGCAGCAGGTTTAAAACCGCCTGACCAAGCAGCAGCGCGTCAACGCGGACCGGCATCGAAACCGGTCCATCCACATGAACGTCAATCTTTCGCTGCCCAAATCCGGCACTGGCATATTCGACTGCCTCGCTGACGATCACGGCCAGATCCGCTTCAGAACAATTCGCCTTCATTTCGCGGGTAAACTGGAGGATCTGGCTGACCAGCGATTCAAGACGGCGGACGCCGCCGGCGATTTTTTGAACCACGGTCAGAGAGGCCGGCCGGTCGGCAACATCCTTTGCCAGCAGCGATGCGTACAACTGAATTCCGCCGAGCGGGTTGCGAATCTCGTGCGCCATCCCGGCGGCCATCTCGCCCAGAGCCGCCAGCCGGTTCTTTCGCTCCAGCAGCTGATTTTTTTCCGTCAGCTCCAGCCGCAGGGTGTCGACGGTGCGCTCGAGGCGCTCGTGCGACTGCTGAAGTTTTTCAGTCACTTCGCTGTATGCCAGGATGATCCGTCCAAACTCTTCGATACGCTTGGCCTGCTCGGCCCGGGCGACTTCATCGTCCGCGCGGCGATCGGCAGCTTCGTGGGCGAGGTTTCCGTGCCTCTCCAACTCGTACTGCGAAAATTGCCCGGCCATTGCGCTCATTGCGTGAGATCCATCCCAGAGGTTCTGCGTCCATAGGCGGCGGTGGCGTAATTCCTGTTCACGCGCCGTGCTGCTGTTGCCTGTTGAATTGCTTTTCCGAGATTGAGTTTTCGAGACTGCAGCACCAGGGCGTCGTTGCGGTCGGCAGCGGTAATCTCTTCCAGCAGCGTTCGCGTCTCGGCCAGCAATCGCTCGGCGACGCTGCGGCTTTCGTCGCCAATCTCCCGAAGATATTCGCTCCACCGCCCCTTGGCGGACTTGAGCGAACTTTCAATCCGTCCGATCTGGTCAAGCACATCCTGGCGGCGGCCGAGCACCTCAAGCAGGCCTTCGGTCTGGCCCTGCTGAACGTGCTCGTGCTGCATCTCAGCCAGCTTTGCCAGCCGCCGATAGCAGCCAACCTGCTCTTCCAGCGCCGAAATGATCGCATCCTGTTTCAAGCTTCACACGTCCATTTCACCACATGCCAGTTTCGCCGGACCATTTGAGCCACTTTTCCCAGTATTCCTTGGGCATCACGTTGCTGCCGTTCTTGAACGCATCGGCCGGCATTCGGCGCAAGAGGGTTTTCGCCCGCTCGTTGGCGGTTTTGGCTTCTTCCATTTTTCCAAGGGCACAGTTGGCGTTGACGATCTGAACGTAGGCCGCCAGCGCCGATGGATCTTCCTGATACCGAAACGCGGCCGCGTCGTAGAGCTTGATCGAGTCGGCGTAGTTGCCCAGATCAAACTCGCAATCCGCTCGATAGAAGTGGCTCAACCGGCAGTAGAGCTTGTCGAGATCAGTAGCCGGCACATTCGCCCGCCACTGTTCGATCGCCTTGTCATACAACTGCATG